>JAJFUB010000027.1 GCA_021372615.1 bacterium
CGCCCCCCCCCCGCGACCATCGCCCGCAGGAGCCGTTGTGGGAGCGATCACCGACCGCGACCATCGCCCGCAGCAGCCGTTGTGGGAGCGGTCACCGACCGCGACCTGCCAGGAACACCACATGACCGACGAGACCACCGCTGACCAGCCCGAGCCCCAGCCCCGTGCGCCCTCCTGGTTACCGGCCTTTGACTGGAAAGGCGCCGTCATCCTCATCCTCGGCGTGGTCGCACTCACCATCGCCCACTACCACCCCGACCCGCTGGGCCTCGACCAGCGCTACCGGCTGTTCTCGTGGCATGCGCTCAACTTCCTGCTGCTGTTTGTGGTGCCGGTGCTGGTCATCAAGTTCGTCTTCCGCGAGCCTCTGGGCGACTACGGGCTGCAACTGGGCGACTGGCGCACCTGGGGCAAGTGGCTCCTGCTGTTCCTGGTGGTGTTCATCCCCTGTGCGGCCATTGCGTCGCGTCTGCCGGATTTCGCCCACTATTATCCGCGCTATCGGGCGATGCTCTTTGACCACCGGCTGGTCTTCGCCTCCATGGCCGGGTGGCTGGTGTACTTCTGCGCCTGGGAGTTCTTCTTCCGCGGCTTCCTGCTGTTCGGGCTGGGCAAGCGCATCGGGGCGCTGGCGATCTTCGTGCAGATGCTCCCCTTTGTGATGGCGCATTTCCCCAAGCCCGAGCTGGAATCGTGGGCCGCGGTCATCGCCGGCGTCGCGCTGGGGCTGATGGCCTGGCGCGGCAAGTCGTTCGTCGGGACCTGGTTGCTGCACTGGCTTGCAGCCACGGCGATGGACCTGTTCGTGGTCTTCTGGCCGCTGCTGCCTCCCAGGTAGTCCTGGCCGACACCTCGTTATCGGGAGTGTTCGTCATGTGGCGTTTCTGCCTGCCGTGCCTGCTGTGCGCAACGGTCGCCTGTGCCGCCGAGGCTGCCAACCCCTTCCCCCTCGGTGTCTACTGGCCGTGGGAGCGGGTGTGCGGCCATGCCCAGCGTCTCGGGATGGACAAGTGGCAACTGGTGGACCAGCGCCTGGCCGACATGCAGGCCCACCACGTGGACACCGTGTGGGTCGTGAACCTGAACATCAAGGACCTCGGGCCGCTGGCTGAGGCGTGCGTGGCCCACAAGATCAACCTGATCCCCGCCCTCGGCGAGCTGCACTACAGCCTCGAGTGGCGGCGCAACAACTGGGACTACCTGGAGAAGCAGTCGAAGGCGGCCCTGGCCGCTGCCGGCGAGAGCCCGGCGGTGATCGCCTGGGCCCTGTGTGACGAGCCCCGCAAGCCCATCGTCGCCGAGATGGAGCAGTTCCGCGTCAAGTTCGGCGCATGGGGCGCCAAGCAGCCCGGGATCGTGGTCACGATGTGGCCCGACACGCCCACATATGCCCGCGAGACGGGCTTCCCCCTCATCTGCACCGACATCTACCCGTTCTTCTCGGACAAGAACCCCAACGGCCCCAACCCCGCGAATGTCTCGCGCGGGTGGTACCGCCGGCAGGCGCAGATGACGGTCACCTCCGCCCTGGAGAACGGCAAGACCCCCTGGGTCATGCCGCAGATGTTCGCCGATGTCTGGGGGCCGTGGAAGTACGACGCAAAGGGTGACATGACGATCCTGCCGGGCGGGGTGATGCACTGGCGCGGACCGAGCGTCGGGGAGACGCGCTGGCAGATCTGGAGCGCTCTGGGCCTGGGCGCGCAGGGCGTGCTGTTCTATGTCCACGAATCGCCGGTCAAGGACAATGCCGACAAGCCGCCGTATGAGGGCAAGACGTTTCCTGAGAGCATGAAGGCGACGGAGGAGAAGGCGCTGCACATGGCCGGCGGGCTGATCCACCCCGATGGCTCGGCCACGGCGCAGTATGGCGCTATGTCCGAGGCCTTTGCGCAGGTGCGCAAGCTGCTGCCGGCGCTGCAGGGAGCGAAGCCGGTGGACATGTGGCCGGTGCAGGTGAGTGCGCCGGGCTGGATCGGGTTGCTGCAGACCCCGGACAAGAAGCAGCTACTCGTGGTCGTCAATGACGACACTGACCAGGCGCGGGAGCTGAAGCTGACCGGTGAGGTGAAGGGGCTGCGCAGCCTGCGGACGGGGAAGGTCCTGAAGGCGGGCAAGGACGGAGCGGTCCTGCTGAAGCTTGAGCCGGGCGACGGAACGGTGCTGGAGGCGCGGTAGGCCATCACGCCCGCCGCTTCGCGGCACCCCCTCTCCCACTGGGAGAGGGGGACAGGGGGATGAGGGCTACTTCTCCTCCCCAAACACCTCCGCCTCGAAGCACTCGATCTTCGTCGCGCTGTCTCTCCAGGCGTCCGAGGGCAGGCCGGCCTTCAGGCACGTATGCTCCAGGAACTCCTCACGGCCCCAGTTGTACTCCGTGGCGACCTGGGGCAGCAGCAGGCCGCGCCGGAAGCCTTGGCTCACGATGAGCCCGTGCCGCCCCACCTCGATGTCCTCGACGTCCCGCACCTCCGCGATGGGCGACATCACCGAGATCTCGAGCCGCAGGCCGGACACCTCAGCACACCGCACCGTGGGGAAGCGTGGGTCCTGCGTGGCGGCGGCGACGGCCATCTCGTGGACGGTCTCGATGAGCGGCAGGACGCCCTCGATGTGGCCGATGCAGCCGCGCAGGTCGCCGTCGGCGGTGTGGAGGGTCACGAAGGCGCCCTGGACGGAGGTCAGCATGGGGTCATCGGTCCGCAGGTCCGGGTCGGCGTCGCCGCAGCAGACGGCCCGGATAGACTGGCGGGCAACTTGCAGAAGACGCTGACGCTGCTGGTCGTTGAGCATGATGCACCTGCCGTTAGGTATTGCCCCGCAGACGGGGACAGACCCCCTGCGGGGTCAGCCCCCTTCAGACCTTCTGGTGTATCAGTATGTACTGATGGTGCACGTTCGACACGAAGGCATTCGGCACGCCAAAGGGGTACAGGTTCTTGCTGTCCTGCAGCAGGATCGTGATGCCCTTGAGCGGCACGCCGACTTGCTCGATGCGCCGGGCCAGATCGGCATGGAAGAGCACGAAGTGCGGGCCGTGGCGGAAGTCTGAGACGATGACCGCCATGTACCGCTTCGGCTTGAGCACCCGCCCGCACTCGCGGAAGATGGCGGCGAGGCGGTCCAGGAACTCGTCGTAGTCGGTGACGTTCCCCAGGTCGCTCTGGTCCTCGCTGTACTTGGTCGGTAGATCCTTGCTCGTGCGCTCCGCCTCCACCTTCATCCCCCGCTTGTCCAGGATGCTCCAGTACGGCGGGCTGGTGACGATGAAGTCGAAGGAGGCCCCCGGGACTGTGCCGAGCGTGGCGAGTGCATCGCCCTGGATGACGGTCTGCCCGGGAGTCAGGTACGCCGGACACTCCTGTCCGGCCTCCTGCGCCATGCGCCCGACAGGAGTGTCGGGCGTACCGGACTGCGCCAGTCGCTCCCGGGCTATCTGCGCCCATTGCTCGATCAGCTCGACGCCCGTGCCCACCCGCCCGCTGTCGCGGCAGGCGACCAAGGTCGAGCCGCTGCCCAGGAAGGGGTCCATCACGGTCTCCCCGGCCTTGGTGAAGAAGCGGATGAGGCGCTCGACATCCCGCTCGGAGAAGGTGGCCGGGTGCAGCAGCTTGCGCTTGTCGCGGGGCGGAGCGATGGAGGTCATGTAGCTGGGGAAGAGCTGACCGAGCATGTCCTGAGCGCGCTCGTCGCCCCGGGTCTCGCGCAGCCAGGCGGCGAGGTCGGCGACGTCATCCAGGGCCCAGCCGGGAGGGGCGTCCGGGCTGTTCGCGCCCACGCGGTCCGGGTCGGCGCCGGCGCGAGTCCACCAGAAGCTCTTGGTCTCCATGAGCCACTCGCGGTTTGTCAGGTCGTTGAGCTTGTTCGTGTACTTGGCCATGGCTGACGGGCCCGCTCCGGTGGGCGATTCGGCGGGAACTTGACGCTGGGCCGATTGTAGCATAAGGTGACTCGCAGTCACAACCGCCCCGGGCACGCAGTATGTGCGAGGTATGCCATGCGCAGTCGGCGCGCGCTCATCGGTGTCAGTCTCCTGATCCTCCTGGCCCTCGCCGCAGGGACCGCGCACTTCCTGGGGCGCCCCCCGCTTTCCGACCAGCAGAAGATCTACGCCCTCGTCGTGCAGGCCCAGAAGGCGGTCGAGAACCACAGCTCTGCCGGGCTCACCCGGTTGCTCTCCCGCGACTACGTGGACAGCTACGGCACCACGCGCCAGCAGCTCGTCGCCATGATCGTGCAGTGGATGCACGGGGGCGAGGAGGTGGTGGTGGTGCCCGAGATCACCGACCTGCAAATCCGGGAGCCCTTCGCCGACATGCACGTCCAGGTGCGCCTGTGGGAGGGGCGCGAGCCCGTGGGTCCGGGAGCGGAGTACGCCCTGGCGGTGCGCCTGCGCCGCGAGGGGCGGACGTGGAAGGTCATTACCGCCGACGGCTGGGCCGCGGCCCAGGGCGATGTCATGAACGACGAGTGAGGGTGGCCTTCGTCCGGAAGGCTTCCGCTGTCTCCGCCCGCCGTGCTATAATGCAGCCAAGGGAGCTGTTGCAGCGTTCCCTGGCGGTCCTGACCGGTACGGTCAGGACTGTTCTTTCCGCGCAGTCTGCGCCAGGAGTGAGCCGCCATGTCCAAACCGAAGTGCGTTCTGGCCTATTCCGGGGGGCTTGACACCTCCGTCGCCATTCGCTGGATCGCCGAGAAGTACGGTGTAGATGTCATCGCCGTGGCCGTGGATGTCGGCGAGGAGAAGGACTACGAGGGCATCCGCGTCAAGGGCGAGCAGGTCGGCGCGGTCGAGTCCCTCGTCATTGACGCCAAGGACGAGTTCTTCAACGACTACATCACCCGCGCGCTGCGCGCCAACCTGATGTATGAGCACAAGTACCCGGCCTTCACAGCCCTGGCGCGGCCGCTGCTGGCCCAGAAGCAGGTGCAGGTGGCGCTCGACACCGGCGCCGACTTCATCGCCCACGGCTGCACCGGCAAGGGCAACGACCAGGTGCGCTTCGAGGTCACCTACGCCGCGTTGGCCCCGCACCTGCAGGTCATCGCGCCGGCGCGCGAATGGAACATGACCCGCGAGGAAGAGATTGACTATGCCGAGGCCAACGGCATCCCCGTGCCGGTGGGCAAGAAGTCGCCCTACTCGACCGACACGAACATGTGGGGCCGCTCCATCGAGTGCGGCGTGATCGAGGACCCGTCGCTGGAGGCCCCCGAGGATGCCTGGGTGTGGACGGTCAGCCCCCAGAACGCCCCCGACCAGCCGACCTATGTGACCATTGACTTCGTCCAGGGCGTTCCCGTGGCGCTCGACGGGCAGCAGATGGGCGGCACGGAACTCGTCACCAAGCTCAACCAGATCGCCGGCGCCAACGGTGTGGGGCGGGTCAACATGATGGAGAACCGCCTGGTGGGCATCAAGAGCCGCGAGCTATACGAGACGCCGGCCGCAACCGTGCTGCTGGCCGCTCACCGCGACCTGGAGAGCCTGACCCTCGACCGCGAGACCGCGCACTTCAAGCCGATGCTGGAGCTGCGCTGGTCCGAGCTGGTCTACTACGGTCTGTGGTTCACGCCGCTGCGCGAGGCCATTGACGCCTTCATGACCGAGACCCAGAAGCTGGTCTCGGGCCAGGTGACAGTCAAGCTGTACAAGGGCAACTGCGAGGCCGTGGCGCGCACGTCGGAGAACTCGCTGTACGACTTCTCCCTGGCCAGCTACGGCGAGGCCGACACCTTCGACCAGAGCAAGTCCAAGGGCTTCATTGACATCTGGGCGCTGCCGGCCAAGGTGGCTGCGGCGGTGCGGCGCAGTCAGGAGCGCTGAGGGCGGGGGGGCGAAAAAGGCGGAACTCTGACCGTCACTTCCTGCGTCTATGTCCATAGTCCCGGACAGTCGCTAACGCTTCTTGACGAGCGTGGAGCACAGGAGGTAGACACGATGAGCCGCAAGGTGCTGTTGGTCGCAGTCGTGCTGTTGCTGGTGATGGCCCTGCCGGCCTTCGCCCAGCAGGCCGGACAGGGCGAGCAGGGCGGGCAGCGAGGTTTCCGCCCCGGCATGATGGGGCCGATGATGATGGGCGGCGGCCAGACCCCGGTCATGATGATCGCGGAAGGCAGCATCTACGTCATCTACATGGGGCAGTTGTCCATGTACAACGCCAAGACCCTTGAGCTGGTCAAGACCATTGCGCTGCCGATGCCGCAGATGATGGGTGGTCCTGGCGGCCCGCCGGCTGCCGGCGGACAGGGCGGTCCGCCGCCCGCGCCGCCCGGTTAGCCCGAAGGCTGTTGCCGAGAAGCACCAGGCCCCGACCATGATGGTCGGGGCCTTTCTCTTTTGCTCCTCCGCACAGCCGCCCGTACGGCAGGCGGCCTCGCCTGCCAGGCCCTACAGCGGTTCCAGCGGCGCCACATTGCCACGGGTGATCCGCGGCGGGTCGGTGGGGGCGGCCCAGTGTGTCGCGTTGGCGATCACACGCAGTACCTGCTCGTGGTAGTAGACGGGGTATGTCTCGTGGCCGGGCTGGAAGTAGAAGATCTTGCCCTGCCCGCGCGTGTAGCAGCAGCCGCTGCGACAGACCTCGCCCCCGGGGAACCAACTGATGAACACGAGTTCGTCCGGCGCGGGGATGTCGAACGGCTCGCCGTACATCTCCTCGTGCTCGATCTCGAAGTACTCCGGCAGACCCTCGACGATGCGGTGTCCGGGGGCCACGACCCACACCCGCGACTTCTCCCCCGCCTCCCGCCACTTGATCTGCCCGGTCGTGCCCATGAGCCTGCCGAAGAGCTTGCCCACGCACGCGGAGTGCAGGAAGACGGCGCCCATGCCATCGAGGATGCGCTGGTGCACCCGGGCGACGATCTCGTCGCTGAAGTCGGCCTGCGCGATGTGGCACCAGTAGACGAGCACATCGGTCTCGGCCAGCCGCGCCTCAGTCAGGCCGTGCTCAGGCTCGTCCTGGGTGGCGGTGCTGACCTGCAGGTCGGGGAAGCGGTGGAGGTAGTTGGCGATGGCCCCGTGGATGCCCTCGGGGTAGACCCTGGCGATGTGCTCACTCGTCTGCTCGTGACGGTTCTCGTTCCAGACCAGGACGCGGATCATCAGGGCACCTGCCTGCGGGAGATGGGCGCAGGTTCGCCACGGCGCGCCGCGGCCCCTGCTCAGGTAATCGTCCCGCCACCGAGAACATGGCCGTCGTCAGGGTCGTACAGCGTGAGGAGCTGCCCGGGGGCGGCCACCGCGGGGCGCTGCAGGGCGAGTCGCAGGCAGCGCGCGGCAGCCTCTGCCCGCTCCACGCCGGCCGCGATGGGCTGCTGCCGGTAGCGCAGCATCGCCAGCACCGGCCGCCCGGTAAGAGCTTCCGGCCAGCCGCCCTCGGGCAGGTCGCACCAGTTCACGTCCTCGATCTCGACCTGCCCCCGGCACACGTCGCCATACTCGCCCACGACCAGTGTGCCGTCAGCGACCCGCTTCTCGATGACGTACATGCGTCGGCCGCTGCTCAAGCCGAGGCTCTTGCGCTGCCCGACCGTGTAGTGGTGTAGGCCGCGATGCTCGCCCAGGACGTGGCCCTCTCGATCCACGATGGGGCCGGGGGCGTCGGGCAGGTCGTGCCGTCGCAGGAAGTCACCATAGTGCCCGCGCGTGATGAAGCAGATGTCCTGGCTCTCGGCCGTCTCGGCGGTGGGCAGACGCGCCTCGCGGGCCAGTTGCCGCACCTCGGCCTTCGTGTACTCCCCCACCGGCAGCCGCACATGGGGCAGTGTCGTCTGGTTGAGGTGGCTCAGGGCGTAGGACTGATCCTTCTCGGGGTCGCGGCCCGGCAACAGGAGGCAGCGGCCGGTCGCGGTCGGTGACCGCTCATACAGACGCGGCTCCTCGCAGTGGATGCGGGCGTGGTGGCCAGTGGCGATGCAGTCGGCGCCGATGGCCAGGGCCTGGCGCAGGAAGCGGCCGAACTTGAGGTGGCGGTTGCAGCACACGCAGGGGTTGGGGGTGCGACCGTCGGCGTACTCGCGCACGAACGGGGCAATGACGCTGTCGCGGAAGTCGGCGACGAAGTTCATCACATAGTGGTGAACGCCCAGGGCGTCGCACACGCCCCGTGCGCGCTGCACGCTGTCGAGCGAACAGCAGGGAGTGTGGGTGTCCAGGTCCGCCTCGACCTCGTCGGCGAAGAGCTTGAAGGTGACGCCCGTGACCGCGTACCCCTGCCGCTGCAGCAGCAACGCGGCGACGGAGCTGTCCACGCCGCCGCTCATGGCCACGAATACCTTGTGTGGTGGCGACTGGGTCATCGTTGCGGTTCTCGTCGCGGTCGGTGAGGGCTCGTACACCGGAGCTCCGGGGAAGGGCCGTTTCCCAGGGCCGTAGTGCGGGCTTCCAGCCCGCCAGAGAGGGGAAAGGGGGCGTCGGGTGACGGGGGCTTCCGCCCCCGCCTAGCATGAGCCGCGCCTCCGGCGCTGACGGCCCCGTTCCCGTCTTACCGTTCCCGCCTCACTGTTCCCGCCTCTACAGATTCAGCCGCTTGACTTGCACGCTGAAGCTCTCGTCGGTGCATTCCACCAGCAGGTAGTGGTAGAAGCCGCCGCTGGGCGCCTCGGCGTACAGCGGGGCGCCGCCCCCGCCGCTGATGAAGTAGTGGACCCCATCACGCTGCTGGTGGTTGTAGAGATGCTCGTGGCCACTGAAGACCGCGCTGACCTTCTGTCGGGCGAAGAGCATGTGCAGGCGGTCGCGGTAGTTGGGGTAGCGGTCCAGCGCGGAGCCTCGGTGGACGCTGACGGGGAACAGCGGCTGGTGCAACGTCACGAAGATGAACCGCGCCTGCGCCGCCGCGGTCAGGTCGGCGTTGAGCCACTGCCACTGTGTGCCGGTGATCTGCCCGTACTGACCAGGCTGCTGGGAGTCGAGGATGATGACATGCACATTGCCGACGTTGAACGAGAAGTAGCGCCGGCCGAAGTACCGCTCGAACAGCGGGCTGCCGTCATCGTGGTTGCCGATGGTCAGGGCCAGGGGGATGGGCGTCGGCTGCATCAGGGGAGCGATGGCCGCGAAGAAGCGCTGCCACTGCTGCTGAGTGGCGGCGAGGCCCTTGGCGCCGTCAATGTAGTCGCCCAGACCCATCACGAACTGGGGCTGCTCGACCGCCATGGCCCGGGCGATGCTGCTGGTGATGCGGAAGCGCGAGGCATCGCCGGCCGGCTGGCAGTCGCCGAAGACGCAGAAGGCCAGCCCCTGTCGGGTCGGCGCCAACTGGGGCTTCTGCCGGTTGATGGAGGACGGGAACTCGTCGGCCTGCAGCGCCAGCGGCAGGAGCAGGACGACCAGGGCAACAGTGATGCGGCGCAGCCGGCAAGGGTATCTCGGCATTCGTCAGCGTCCCAGCGCGGGGTCAGAGGATCCGGGTGATCTCATCCTGGTCATAGCGCGGCATGGCCCGCGGGCGGCCGCGCTCCACAAGTATAACACCGTCCGCAGCCTCAGTGGCCGACCCGATCTGCGCGCAGGGCACACCCACGGCCGCGCACGCCGCCACGGCCCGGTCCACATCGTCCGCCGCCACCGCCGCCAGGAGCGAGCCGGAGGCGATCAGGCCCAGCGGGTCAGCGCCGTACTCCGTGCACAGCCGCTGCCCCTCGGGCAGGATCGGGAGCCGCTCGGCCTCGATCCGCAGGCCCACACCGGAAGCCTCGGCCATCTCCCACAGCCCGGTCGCTACCCCACCCTCGGTGGGGTCGTGCAGGGCGTGGGGGCGCAGCGCCCCGCACAGCGCCCGGGCCTCGGGCAGGACCATGATCCCGGGATCGAGCAGCAGCCCCGCACAGCGGTCCAGGAAGGCGGGCTCGTACCCGCGCCCGAGCAGGTCCTCCCGCTTCTCGCGGGCAATGAGCGACACGCCCTCCAGCGGGAGGCCCTTGGTCAGCAGGATGGCGTCACCCGGGCGGGTCCCGTCGGGCCGCACGAGGGCGCCACGGGCAACCGTGCCGAGCATCTGCCCGATGAGGATCGGCCGGTCCAATCCGACCGTGATCTCCGTATGCCCGCCGATAAGGCTGATCCCCGTCGTGGCGCAGGCCTGGCGGAGCTGGGCGAAGATGTCCTCCACCCGCGCCTCGGTGGTGTGCTTCTCGGGCAGCAACGCCGTCACGAGCAGCCAGCGCGGCACGCCCCCGCTGGTGGCAAGGTCGTTGCTGTTCACCGCCACCAGGTAGTAGCCGATGGCGTCGGTGGCGAAGGTGATGGGATCGGTCTTGGTGAGGAGCAGCTCATCGTGGCCGAGGTCGAGGACGGCCACATCGCGCCCCACGCCGGGGCCGATGACGACCTCCGGCGGCAGCTCAACCTGCGCCAGCAGGCGCGCCAACAGGGCGGCATCCAGTTTGCCCGGGGCCAGGGTCTTCATCGCTGCTCAGGCGGACGCGGACCCACGTCCGACAGGTCAATTGGCACAAAGCCCAACGCGATGGCCGGCGAACCCTCGGCCAGCGTGAAGTCCGCATGGGCGGGATCGGCGCACTGCGGGTCGGCCACGACCGAGTGCAGTTCCAGCCCCATGCCGCGCAGTTGCGCCAGGCTCAGCTTCTCCTCGCCCTGTCTGGCGAACGGCGCGCCCGCGACGTCCCAGATCAGGTTCAGGTCGCTCTGCATGTTCGGCTCGGCGAGCTTGTGCCCGTAGCCGCCGATGTGGATCGGCTGCCCGTCGCTCAAGATGATGTTGCGCTCGAAGGTCAGCGAGTTGTGCACCTCGCCCCGGCGCGAGAGCTGGACCATGCCCTCGCGCCCGAAGGCCCAGATGTTGTTGCGCACGATGTTCTCGCGGCCGTAGTGTTGGTGGAAGACCGTGCTGCTCGTATTGTAGCAGACGTTGTTCTCGATGAGGATGTGGCTGCTGCCCTCGTCGGGGTAGATCGCCCAGCCGCCGTAGTTCGACTTCTCGATGTCGTGGATCAGGTTGCCGCGCAGCACCGTGCCCGGCTGCACCCCGAGCGTATAGATGCCCCCCATGTCGCTCAGGATGCCCTTGCCCAGGTCGTGGATGTGGTTCTTCTCGATGTGGTTGTCGTGGCTGATGTTGTCGGCGAAGCCCCAGATCCAGCCGCACGAGATGCCCGTGTAGTAGAAGTCGTGGATGTGGTTGTGGCTGACGTTGTTGCCGAAGCTGTGCAGCATGGCCACGCCACAGGCACTCAGGTACACATGCCCGCCATCGTGGAGGTGGTTGTCGGTGAGCTGGTTGTGACCATTGCGCCAGGCGGGGTTGCCCTCGAAGTCTGCGCCGTCGAGCTTCAGCCCACCGGCGCCCAGGTCAGTGATCTCGCAGCCGACGATGCGGTTGGAGAAGCAACCCTCCTGCATGTCGAGCCCATACCCGCCGACGTGGGCGATGCGGCAGTTCTCGAACGCGCACTGCTCCGCGCCCTGGAGGACGACCGCGCCGGGCACATGGAACGCCGCCTGCGGCATCGCGGCGTACTCCTGGTAGGGGTCAGCTTCATTGGCGAGGACGAAGTGGCGGAAGGAGTCGCGCTGGCGCCACTGCTCTTCGGGGCGGTACGGGTCCACCCAGCGGCCGAAGCCGGTCGTGTCCCGCCAGTCGGTGTGCTCGAAGGCGAGCCCTTCGAAGCGCAGGCCGGTGACGGGCTTGCCGCCGTCGAGGTCGCCCTGCACGCGCAGCAACTGCTGCAACTGCGGGGCCACGACGGTGGTGTTCTCCGGCGTCTCGCCTTCAAGGGGAAGGTAGTAGAGCTTCCGCTCGACGGGGTCCAGGTACCACTCTCCGGGCTCGGTCAGCGCCTCGAAGACGTTCTCGACGTAGTACTTCGCTGGGGAGTTGTGCACATCGTCTTTGAGCACGAAGATGCTGCGGTGGCACGAGTGAACCCATCCGGTCTCAGGATAGAAGTAGTCTATCGGCATGCGTTCCTCGACCCAGAAGTGCATGACGATGACGTCAATGTCTGTATAGTTGCGCCACTGCTGGATGTCGCCCGCCTGGGCGCGGAACCGGTCGGCGCCCTCGAAGAGCTGCCCATCAGGCACATGCGGCGCCTCGGCCATCCAGAAGAAGCCTTCCTTAGGCAGTCGCGGTCGCATAGCCCGTCGGCCATTGACGAACAGGGAGCGGAACGTCTCCCCGTCCTCCAGCAGGGCCGAGACGTCCGCCACCCAGGCCCGGACGCCGTTGACTTCCGTCTCGCCCCAGCCGGTGATCTCGACGCCGCCGTCGAAGACCGGCTGCTCGCCCGGATAAGCCGCGTACGTCGTCGGCCCGCTGTCTTCGGGGCCGAACTGCAGGGGCTTGCTCAGGCGGGTGCGCCCGCCGCGGATCCAGACCGTCAGCGGCCCGAGGCAGGCAGCGCTGCGCCGCAGGGCGCGCACCTTCTTCTGCGCCGCGCCAATGGTCGCCAGCGGACCGTCGGTCTTGTTGACGTTCGGCTCGGCCAGTCTGCCCGACCAGCCGTCGTTGCCGTCCGGCGACACGAACAGATCCTGGGCGCCGAAGTCGGACATGGTGCGGTCTCCTCTCAGCCAGACGCCAACAAATCCTCCACAAACGCCGGCACATCCGCATAGGACGCCTCGGCTCCGAGATCGGCGAAGTGCTCGGCCGTGGCGCCGGTGGTGTAGACGCCCACGCCGCGGCTGCCCGCCGCGTGGGCGCACTCCACATCGCTGCGGTGGTCGCCGACCATCACGGCCTGTCCGGGCGCGACCCCGAGCTGCGCCAGAGCAGCCAGCAGGTGCGCCGGATGGGGCTTGACGATGTCCACGTCATCCCGCGTCAGGCGCACGTCATGCGGCAGCGGGTGGCGCGCCAGCAGTTGCTCCACGCAGGCGCGGCAGTTGCGGGTGACGATGCCGATCTTCAGCCCCGCGTCGTGCAGGCGCTGGAGCGCCTCCGGCACGCCGGGATAGGGTGCGGCCAGCGCGCAGGTCTCCATCTCGACATCCACCAGCACCTGGGCGGCCTGGGAGGCGAACTCGTCGCGCCGGGCCGGGTCGTCCAGCTTCGCCGCGGCCGACTCGATCACTTCCAGGACATAGCGGTTCTCGCCCATGCCCTCTTCCCACAGGCCCCACTGGCGGACCAGGTCATAGATGCGGCGGCGCATCTCGCCGAAGTCAATGTTGGTCTCGGCGAGCGTCCCGTCGAAGTCGAAGATGACGGCCCGGATGTTGGGTGGGTGGTCCATGGTCCAGTCTTAGCCAAAGGGCGACACGTAACGTGCCGCCCCTGGGATGGTCACAAGAGCCGACCCTACTGAACGCCTTGCAGGGCCCGCCGGATCAGTTCCTGCTGCTGGCGCTGCTTGGCCTGGTAGCCGGCCAGATCGCCCTGCGCGAGGGCCTGCTGGGCCTGCCGATCCAGCTCCACAGCCTGCTCGAGCAGTTGCCTCACCGTGGACACGCCCGCACCGGCGACCGCGCCGGCGACCGGGGGCGGCGCCGGAGTGGCCGTGGCGCCCCCGCCCGCCGGGCGAGCGATGACTGACGACGCCTCCTGGCCGAACATGCGCGCCAGGGCCTCGTTGAGCGTCGATGCATTCACGATCCTGTCGCCGTAGGCCATGACGACCAGCTTGAGCTGCGGCAGCGGGCTGTTGGGCGCCTCGAGGTAGAAGGGCTCCACATAGAGCAGCGCGCTGTTGATCGGGATGACCAGCAGGTTGCCGCGGATGATGCGCGACTGTTGCTGACCCCACAGGGTGATGAGCTTGGAGATCTCCGCATCCTGCGAGATCAGGCTCTCCACCTGCATGGGCCCCGGCACCAGGGCCGCCTTCGAGAACTGGTAGACGACGAGTTGCCCGTAGTTCGGGGCGTCGCAGCGCCCGGCCATCCAGGCCACCATGTTCTTGTCGGCGCGCCCCGCCAGCGTGAAGGGCACCATGAGCAGGAACTCCTGGTGGGTGTCCGGCTCGCTGGGCAGGCTCATGTTGACGTAGTACGGCTCCACTTCCCGCTGGCTGTTGGCGTACACTTCGGGCGGGATGGCCCACATGTCTTCCTTCTGGAAGAACGTCTGCGGGTTCTTCATGTGGTACTTGGAGTAGACCTCCGCCTGCACCCGGAAGAGCAGCGCCGGGTAGCGGATGTGCCGCTGCAACTCCGGGGCCATCTGCGCGAAGTCGCTGAAGAGCGTCGGGAAGACGTGCCGCCAGCACTCGACGACGGGGTCCTGGCGCTGGCCGGGCCCCGGGGGCATCACGTAGAACTGGGGCAGCCCGTCATAGGCGTCGGTGACGACCTTGACGGAGTTGCGCACATAGTTGGCGCCGAACCACGAGGTCCGCGCGGAATACGGGTACAGGTTGCTGGCAGTGTAGGCGTCGCTGATCCACTTGAGTTCGCCCCCGGAGACGACCAGGTAGGGATCAGGGTCGTAGCCCATGATCGGCGCCAGAGCCATCAGGCGCTCGGGCAGCGCGCGGTTGAACAACACGCGGCTCTCATGTGTGATGGAGGGTGTGAGCAGAATGGGCAGGTGGCGGAAGCGCACGAAGAAGCAGAAGCGCCGGAAGAAGCTCGAGAGCTGTACGTCGCCCTTGCCGGTGTAGCGGGTGGTGGCATTGCCCGCCGCCGGGCTGGTACCGGGGTCCACCTCGCCCTTCTCATCGCCCTGCGGAAAGTCGAACTCGAGTTCCTTGGTGTTGACGATGGCGTACGACACGTCAGCCGTGGCCGGGCGAGCGCTGCGCGAGCCACGCGCGCTCTGAGAAGCCGGCTGCTGCTGGCCCGCCGGTGACGGCGGTCCCTCCGGCCCCGGCTCGGAGGGCGGCGCCGCGGCAGGAGCCTTCTCAGGCTCGAACTGCTGCTCATACGAGGTGATGTACTCGATCAGTCGCGGGTGCAGGCTGGTGTAGTAGTACAGTTGCGGGCGCTTGACCGAGAAGCCGACCGAGGACTCGGGCGGGAAGTCCTTCACCCAGTAGTTGGGCAGCCCGTCGCCCACGATCTCATTGACCGGCGCCATGCACAGCCCGTAGCCGTGGGTGTACAGCAGGTACTGGCTCACCCAGGTGGGCCGCACAATGCCCGAGTGATCCAGCTCGCGCGCCGCCAGCATGACCTGGCGCTCGCGCCCGTTCACCGTGTAGCGGTCTACATCCACGTCGCTGAACCGGTAGTAACTGCGCAACGCCTGCGTCTGCTGGAACGTCGTCTCCAGGGGCCGGTGGTCCCACAGGCGGATGTTCTCGAGCGTCTCGCGGTTCCGCACCAGGTGTTGGGTGGTGAGGGAGTTGAGCACCGTATGGGGCTGTGCCCTGACCGTGTCCAGCCCGTAGGCTTTGAGCGTAGCCGTGATGTTGTGGTTGATGTACGGCGTCTCCAGGCGAAGCTGGTCCGGGCGTACCACAAACTGCTGCACCATCGCCGGGTACATCCAGCCGCCCAGCAGGGACACCAGCAAGACAACCGCCAGCGCCCCCAGGGGGAGGTTGAAGCTACGCAGGCGCGTGCTGATGAACATGACGATGCCGGCCACCGCCGCGAGCACCACGAGGGCGTACAGCACCGGCAGCCGCCCATGCACATCGGCGTACGAGGCGCCGGCGAACTCCTGGCCGCGGGTCGAGTACAGCAGGTTGTACCGCGCCAGCCAGTACGAGACCGCCTTGACCAGCAGAGCCAGGCCCAGCAGGCTCAGCACCTGCACCCGCGCCCGCGGGATGGCGTGCAAGGTGTTGCCGACCAGGCGAATCGACTCCTGGTAGACGTGCACCAGCACGGTCACGACCAGCGTGATGGCGACCGCGTAGAAGACCGACTGGACGAGGTAGTTGAGGAAGCCCAGGCGGAAGACGTAGAAGCCCACATCGAGCCCGAACAGGGCGTCGCGGTCGCCAAAGGCCCCGCCGTGGCGCAGCAGCAGCCACTCCCGCCAGCGCCCGGAGGCGACGATGCCGGCCATGACGGCGCCGGTGAGGGCGAAGATCAGCAGGCCGCGGTCGGCATACTGCTCGATCTGCTGGCGCTCCTCCTCGGGCAGCAGGCGCTTGCCGATCAGCGTCAGGTCAGCGGGCAGGGGCCGCCGCGCCAGGCGCAGGTTCCAGTACAGGAACACCAAGAACAGCGCGCCCAGCAGCAGGCCCAGCCAGACCCGCGTGCCCAGGATCGTCACGAACACCGGGGCCTGGCCCAGAGCCTGGTACCACAGGTAGTCCGTGTACATGATGAAGGCTTTCTGAATCAGAATGAGAGCGAAGACAGCTCCCATCCCGTACGCCATCAGTCTACTCGAACGAGTCACGCCATTCCTCCAGTCATACACCCCGGGGGCGGACGAGGCCGTCTGCGGCCCGCCTACTCCTCCAGGTCCTCATTGTCCAGCAAGTCCGGCCCGGCGGGGAGGTCATCCAGTAGCTCCTGCAGCCGCGCGATCTCGGCGCGGTTCTGCCCGCCGGCTTCCACCTCATCATACAGTACCTGCGCCTCCGCCAACACCTCTTCGGCGACATAGATCGGCGCGTCGACCCGTAGGGCGAGGGCGATGGCATCGCTGGGGCGCGCGTCAATCTCCAGCGACCGCTCACCCGCTTGCAGGTTCAGCGTGGCATAGAAGGTGCTGTCGGCCAGCGCCGTGACCGCCACGTGGTCCAGACGGGCGCCGAGTTCCTCGATGACGGCGCGCAGCAGATCGTGAGTCAGCGGGCGTGGGAAGTCCTGTCCCTGCAGTTGCGTGGCGATGGCGTTGGCCTCAAAGGGGCCGATGCAGATCGGCAGCAGCCGGCGGACCTGCTCGTCGGCCAGCAGCACGAACGGCACCCGCCGCTGCGGGTCAACCCCCACCCGGTAGACTTGCATCCTGACCATGGCATACGTCTTCAACTTTCTCCCGGACGAATCCTGCCTGCCCCAGAGCGCTCCGCCGGGGACCGGCGGGGCGAACGCTCAGTAGGGCAGGCGATCTGCCTGCCCTACCAGGGGGAAGCGTCATCTTGAGGGAGGTTTCGCCGTCCGCCGCGCTATCCCTGCACACTCTCGTCATACGCGATGCCGGCGGCGCGCACGGCCTCGGCCCAACTGCCGAAGTTCTCGGTGCGACAGGCGGCTTCCATCAGTCCGCGGTAGCCCAGCCGGCGCATGTTGCCGTTGTGCACCGATTGTCCCTGTTCGTGCAGGCCGGAGATGGTGTGGATGATCTTCTCGCGGGTCCAGCGGTTGATCTTGCGGATCTGGTCGTAGTCCAGTCCGGCGGCGCGAATGGCTCCGCCCCAACTGCCAAAATAGCGGGGGCTGCTGGCGGCGGACACCAGCGCGCCGTGGTAACGCTTGGCGTCCTCGTGACTGAGCGACTCGCCGGCCTCGTGTAGCTCGCGGATGCGCTCACAGATGCGCTCGCGGTCCCAATACTCGTGCTTGCTGACCTCTTCGTAGTCAATCCCCGCGGCCTCGATGGCCTCGCGCCAACTGCCGAAGAAGCGGTCGCTGATGGCGACGACCACCAGGTACTGGTGGTTGCGCTTGGCGGCCGAGTGCGACAGGTCTTCACCGCTCGCGTGTAGCTGCCGGATGCGCTCGAGGATATGCTCCTTGGTCCACTTGCGCTTGCGGCGGCAGACTTCCTTGGGGTCCAGCCCCGCCTCGATGATCGCGTTGCGCCAACTACTGAAATACTCGGGCTTGTACGATGTGGTGACCATGCCACTGTAGCCCAGTTCGGCCATGCTGCGGGTGCTCAACGAGTGTCCTGCAGCGGCCAGAGTCCGGATGTCCTCCATGATCTTTTCCCGGGACCATTTCTTGCGGCTCATCTCAAACCTCCGTGGAATAGCAGCAACTCAGCAGCGTGGGCTGCTGATCTGGACGAGGTGTGGCGTTTGCTCGTCTGCTGTGGCCAAACTGCGAGGGCTGTGCCCTGGTGTGATCGGGCACCAGGGCGCGACGAGGGAGCAATACGGTCACTGAGTGCGCCCCGACAGTCAGGTCAATAAACCTGAGAAATGTACCACAGCCGTCTGAGACTGTCAACTGAACCTACGTGACCCGTCTGCCTGCCTGTCTGCGATCACCTCCGCTCTCGTGACAGGTTCGCCGTCACACGCACTCCCGGACATGCACGCACCCGAGATGCGGCGCTGGCGTATCAGTACACGAGGGGTATGACGCTCGTGCCTGGCGCGGGGTTCCTTCGTGCGAGCGAAGACGTCCGCGGGCTCAGAGGAACGCCTCGGCGATGGCCCGCAGGTTGGCCGTGGGCGTGGTCAGCGGCACGGCACACTCCGGCGCGACAATGTCCACCCCCGCCTCGCGCGCCTGGCGCACCGCCGTCCGCACGGCTTCCGGCGTGCCACGCAGCAACAGCTCCGGGTTGTTGAGGTTGCCCATCAGCGCGAGGCCTTCGCCGGCGAGCTGCCTCGCCGTCCCTGCCGGTACCTTGGACTCGAAGTGGAAGCAGGCGAGGCCGCTGCGCGCGATCAGGTTGATGCGGTCGGCGGTGTTGCCGCAGATGTGCAGGATCAGGGGCACGCGGCTCTCCCGTGCCAGACGGCAGTGCAGCGGCCACAGGAACTGCTCGTACATCGCGGCGGAGACCAGGTCGCCCGTGGCGTGGTCGGCCAGCGTGACCACATCGGCCCCCGCTTGCCGTTGAGCCTCGGCGAACAGCAACGGGACCCGCATGAGCGCCGCCAGGATGCGGTGCACCTCGGCGGGGTCGTCCAGAGTCAGCATCAGGAACTGCTGCACTCCGAACAGATGGTAGGCGAGCGTCCAGGGGCCGAAGACCTTCCCCACGAGGGCCACCTCGTCGCCATACCGTCCCTTCAGTCGGGCGAGAGCCTCCAGAATGACGCGCACCGGAGCGCGCTGGAGCAGGTCGTCGGGAATGACAATGTCCGCCGCCGTCCGGCACGGATGGGTGGTGGCGTCCGGCATCATGTCCCGTCGCCCCCAGTCCACCTCACACCCCAGGGCCGCTGCCTCGTGCTGGACCGAGAAGTATGGCATGGCTGTGTCGTAGCCGAGGATCTCGACACTGGTCGCCGCCAGCCCGGCCATGAGGTCGGGATCGAGGTGCGCCTCCGGGAAATGGCACCCACAGGCGTCCATGAGGCTCGTGGTGGCAGCGGACACGCAGTTGCCGACGGCGGGCCGGTCGGTGGGCCGACGCTGCAGGGCCGCGAGGAAACGCTGTCGCGAGTTCATGGGCCTAGGTTCGCTCCGGGGCCAGGCCAACCTGCACCCGTAAGCGATGGGGCCGCCGGCAAGCCGGCGACCCCATGCGGGGCGTGTTCGTCACACAACCTACGGACTGGCCGTGGCGATGGTCGCGATGGGCGAGGTGGCGGTCTCCTGTCCGGACACGGCCACGGCCCGGACCCGGATCGTGCTCCCCGGTGGCAGGGAACCGATCCTGAGCTTGAGCTGCGCCTGGTAGCTGCCCTGCCCGGTCACCGCGGCGGTGCGAGCCGCCGGAGCGCCGTTGATGCTGTACTGGAGGTAGACGCTGCTACCGCCGGTTCCCGTCACGTCGGCGCTGAGGACCAGGTCCTGGCCCACCAGCGCTGTCCCGGGCGTGTCGCTCAACTGCACCGACAGCGTCGCGGCGGCGGTGCTCAGGCTGCTGCTCTCGACGTCCGTGGACGACGGGCTCGCGCTGCTGCTCGAGGAGGTGTTGTTGACCGGGATCGCCGAGACCTCTGCGGTGAACCCCGAGATCTGGTTGTAGCGACGATAGCGCATCTTGTAGTAGTAGCGGGTGCCATTGGTCAGCCCGCTGTCCACGTACGTCATCGGGTCGGTGGTGCCAGCGGCCGACACGATGATCGTCGGGGCCGCGGTGTAGGCGGTGGTGCCCGTGCGGCGGTAGATGTCGTACTGGCCGCCATAGCCGCCTTCGGTGGTCACGGTCGAGGTGGAGAACGACGGGGGCGGCGGCGGCGGGCCTACCTCGTCCTCGCTGTCGGAACGGTACCAGGTCAGCAAGAGCTGTCCGCCCGAATCGGCCGCTACGTCCGCGACCGTGAAGCTGGTCGGCGGATCGAAGGCCAGCACGTTGTTGTTCTCGGAGGCGCACTGGGCGGCAGTGCAGGCCTCGGACTCCTGGCCGCCGTTGGACACGGCTGTGATCGTGTACTCATACAGAACCAGGTCTATGGGCACCGTGGTGTCCGACCAGGAGTAGCTGGCGGCATTTGTCGCCGTCACCGTCCCGACCACACTCGGCGTCTGCGACACGTTGGCCATGCAGCGGTAGATGCGGTACGAGGCGACGTGGTCGCGCCCGATGCCGTCGTCACTGGATCGCGTCCAGGTCAGGTCAATGACCTTCCCGGTGTCATACGGGTGGTCCACGGCGGTCAGACCGGACGGGGGCAGAACGGGGCGGTTGTCCACGGGCACGCCCGCTACCCTCGCGCTGGGCGCCGACGTTCCGGTCGCGCCGATCGCGACGGCCCAGCAGTAGTAGGTCTGGCCGGCGGTCAGGCCGCTGACCTGCGCTTCGTACCGCGCCGCCCGGGTGGCGACGACGGTGGCCCCGAACGTGCCGGCCCCGGTGGTGCTGGTGGCCCAGAAGACCGTGTACTGCGTGACCTCGGGGTCGGCGGCGGTGTCGTCGGTCGAGGCGGCGAACGAGACCTTCAGAGAGGTCCCCGCGTCGCTCGGCCAGTCCTCGACCACGACGCCCGTGGGCGCGGCCGGCGGGGTGTTGTCCACTGGCACACCGATGGCGCTCGCCCGGGTGGACTCGTACTGGCCGTCGTACGCCGACACGCTGATGTTGTATGACGTGCCGGCGGTGAGCCCGGTCACCGTGTAGGCGTAGCTGGCCGACTTCGTCGCCGTGATCTCGCCGATGTATGTCGGGTCGGAGGCGTCGGCGGTGGCGACGACACCGGTCACGCTCTTGTAGACGAAGTACTTGGTCACATCGTTGATGCCCTTGCCGTCGTCGGCCGAGGCGTTGAAGGTCAGCCGCAGCGCCACCCCGTCGTCTCCGGCGACATCGGCCAGAGCCACGCTCTGCGGCGCCCCGGGCGGCATGTTGTCCACCGGCGTGGCGTTCCCGCCGACCCGGGCTGACTCGTAGGCGCCGTCAAAGGCGGCGACCGTGATGTTGTAGGCCGTGCCCCGCGTCAGGCTGCCGATCGTGTAGGCGTAGCTGGCGGCGTCAGTCGCCGTGATGACCGCCACGCACACCGGGTCGGCCGTGTCGCTCGCGAGGCGCTTGTAGACGCGGTATCTGCTGACATCGTTCGCGCCCGCACCGTCGTCGGCCGAGGCGTCGAAGGTGAGCGTGAGTGACGTCCCGGTGTCGCCCGGGGTATCCGCCACCACGACGTTGCGCGGCACGCCAGGTGGCAGGTTGTCCAGCGGCGTGCCGTTCGCGCCTACTCGAATGGACTCGTAGGTGCCGTCAAAGGCCGCCACCGAGATGCTGTATGAGGTGCCCCGCGTCAGTCCGCCGACGGTGGAAGAGTAGCTGGCGGCCCCGGTCGCGGTGATGACCGCTACGCAGGTTGGGTCGGCAGTGTCACTCGCCAGGCGCTTGTACACGCGGTACCGCGTGACGTCCCTGGCGTTGGCCCCGTCATCGAGCGAGGCGTCGAAGGTCACGATCAGGGCCGTGCCGGCATCGCCGGGGACGTCCGCCACGACCACATTCCGCGGCGGGTCCGGGGCGATGTTGTCCGTCGGTACGCCGGAGACCCGCCCGGTCGGCGCCGACGAGCCCGTGGGAGCGACGGCGATCACCCAGAAGTAGTAGGTCTGCAGGGGCGTCAGGCCGGCGCACTTGGTCGCATACGTGGCCGAGCGCGTGGCCGTCACTTCCGCGACCTTGCTGCCCGCCGAGGTGGCGTCCGGCGCCTGGTAGATGTCGTACCGCGAGACCTCCCGGTCAGCGCTGGTGTCGTCGGTGGAGGCGTTGAAGGAGACGCGCAGCGCCGTGCCGTCATCATTCGGCCAGTCCACCACGGCCAGGCCCGTCGCGGGCGCCGGCAGGGTGTTGTCCAGAGGCGTGGCATCCCCGCCGACGCGAGCCGACTCGAAGGCCCCATCGTACGCGGCCACGGTGACGTTGTATGACACCCCGTTGGTCAGACCCGTGAGGTCATAGACATAGCTGCCCGCGCCGGTGGCGGTGATGACGGCCGCGCAGATCGGGTCGGCGGTGCTGCTGGTCGGCCGTCTGTAGATCCGGTAGCGCGTCACATCCTTGGCGCCGCTGCCGTCGTCCAGCGAGTTGTCGAAGGCGACCCGCAGGACGCCGCCGTCGTCATTGGGCACGTCCGCCACACGTACGTTCCGCGGCGCCCCCGGCGCCAGGTTGTCCAGCGGCGTGCCGTTCACGCTGACCCGCGTGGAGGTGAAGGTGCCGTCGTACGCCTCCACGCTGATGGTGTACACGAGGTTCCGCGTCAAGCCGCCGACGGTGTAGGAGTAGCTGGCGGCATTCGTCGCGGTGATGACGGCGACACAGGTCGGCTCGGCGGTGTCGGTGCCCAGGCGCCTGTAGACGCGGTATCGGTTCACATCATCGGCCCCGGCGCCATCGTCTGCCGAGGCGTTGAAGGTGAGCACCAGAGCCGTCCCGGCATCGTTGGGGGCGTCCGCGACCGCCACGTTCTGCGGCGGCCCGGGCGCCACGTTGTCCACCGGCGTACCGTTCGCGCTCACGCGTGCGGAGGCGTAGACGCCGTCAAAGGCCTCGACGAAGATGGTGTAGGTGGCGTTCCGGGTCAGGCCGCCGACCGTGTAGGAGTAGCTGGCGGCATTGGTCGCGGTGATGACCGCGATGCAGGTCGGCTCGGCCGTGTCGCTGGCTAGGCGCTTGTAGAGGCGGTAGCGAACGACGTCGTCGGCGCCTGTCCCATCGTCAGAGGAGGGCTGGAAGGTGACGTTCAGGGCCGTCCCGGCATCGGCCGGCGCATCGGTCACCGCCAGGTTCCGCGCCGGCCCCGGCGCCAGGTTGTCGAGCGGCACACCGTTCGCGCTCACCCGCGTGGACGTGAAGACCCCGTCAAAGGCCTCCACGAAGATGGTGTAGGTGACGTTGCGGGTCAGGCCGGTGACGGTGTACGAGTAGTTGGAGGCGTTGGTCGCGGTGATGACCGCGATGCAAGTCGGCTCGGCGGTGTCGGTGCCCAGGCGCTTGTAGACCCGGTACCGGTTCACGTCGTCGGCGCCGGTGCCGTCGTCGGAGGAGGCCTGGAAGGTGACGTTCAGGGCCGTCCCGGCGTCGCTCGGCGCATCGGTCACCGCCAGGTTCCGAGGCGGGCCCGGCGCCAGGTTGTCGAGCGGCACACCGTTCGCGCTCACCCGCGTGGACGTGAAGACGCCGTCAAAGGCCTCCACGAAGATGGTGTAGGTCGTGTTCCGCTTCAGCCCGGTGATGGTGTACGAGTAACTGGGGGCGTTCGTCGCCGTGATCACGGCGATACAGGTCGGGTCGGTGGTGTCCGTGCCCAGGCGCTTGTAGACCCGGTAGCGGTTGACATCGTCGGCGCCGGTGCCATCGTCGGAGGAGGCCTGGAAGGCCAACTGGAGCGCCGTTCCGGCGTCCCCCGCCACATCCGACACGGTCACATTGCGCGGAGCGCCGGGCGCCAGGTTGTCCACCGGCGTGCCGTTGGCGCTGACGCGCGTGGAAGTGTAGACGCCGTCAAAGGCCTCCACGAAGATGGTGTACGTCGTGTTCCGCTTCAGCCCGGTGACGGTGTAGGAGTAGCTGGACGCGTTGGTCGCGGTAATGACGGCGATGCAGGTCGGGGCCGTGGTGTCCGTGCCCAGGCGCTTGTAGACCCGGTAGCGGTTCACATCGTCGGCGCCGGTGCCGTCGTCCGAGGAGGGCTGGAAGGTGACGTTCAGGGCCGTCCCGGCGTCAGCCGCCACATCGGTGACCGCCAGGTTCCGCGGCGGGCCCGGCGCCAGGTTGTCGAGCGGCACACCGTTTGCGCTCACTCGCGTGGAGGCCGACGTGCCGTCGAAGGCGTCCACGAAGATCGTGTAGGTTGTGTTGCGCTTCAGCCCGGTGATCGTGTACGCGTAGCTGGCGGCGTTGGTCGCCGTGATGACCGCAATGCAGGTCGGATCGGTGGTCTCGGTGCCCAGGCGCTTGTAGATCCGGTAGCGGTTGACATCATCGGCGCCGGCGCCGTCGTCGGCCGAGGCGTTGAACGCCACCCGCAGCGCTGTCCCGGCATCGCCCGCCACGTCAGTCACCGCCAGGCTCTGGGGCGTCCCCGGCGGGGGGTTGTTGTTGACCGGGGTGGCATCGGCCGCGACTGCGCTGGACTCCGATACCCCATCGTAGGCCACGACGGAGATGTGGTAGGACACACCAGCGGTCAGGCCGCCCAACGTGCAGGCGTAGCTGGCAGCGTTCGTCGCGGTGATGGTGTAGGCGCAGGTGCCCAGCCCGGTGCCGCTGGTCAGCCGCTTGTAGACGCGGTACCGGATGACGTCGTCGGCGCCCGCGCCATCGTCGGCCGAGGCGTTGAACGCGACGCGCAGAGCCGTCCCGGAATCGCCGGCAACGTCAGTCACTGCCAGGCTCTGTGGCGCCCCCGGGGCAGGATTGTCGGCCAGTGCGAAGCCGGCCAGCAAGAGGATGAAAGCGAGTGACACGGCGAATCTGTGTGACCGCATAGACCACCTCAGTAAGGGGTGCTCAAGAACAAGACTTGCGACAGCCCGAGCCTGGCGCCACGCGGCATCGGGACAGCCCAGGCACGAAGCTGCCGCTCGTGGTTTCTGACCGCCGGCAACGGCGAAATGTTCCGTCACAACCGCATCTTGTTGGCGTCCTGTCCCCCCGTGGGACGGGATGTTGCCACGAAGGCTCGCCCGGACCCCACTACAGGGCTGCCCGGGCCACCTCGTCAGCCGGTGGCTCGTCGCCGTCGTCCGTAAGCAGCAGTGCATCCAGGCGCGGGTTGACGGCGGCCGTGCCGCGCCCCTCCCGGGCCACCACACGGAACGTGAACGGGCCTTTGGGCAGTTTCAGGCGGATGGGCGCTCCCGGCGCCTCGCTCGTTGAGCCGCCGCCGCGGCCCGTCCAGTGCCATTTGTCCACCCCGATGCCGCAGTTGCCGATTGCCTTCCCGCCTTCGAGCGACAGCGGCTCGGGCGGCAGCCACAGGCCAAAGGACATATCGCCCCCGCCAGGATACATGACGCGCGACCACAGCGTCCACATGCCCTCGTGCGGGATGTCCACCTTGTACTCAGCGTACCACTCCTGGGCCCGGTCGAAACTCGGGTGCGCCGCGCAGACGACGAAGTCCCCGAAGGCGCCCGGCTCGGACACCCCGGCCTTGCTGCCGAGGGTCATCTGTCCCACCAGCTTGCCGCTCTCGGCCTGGATCCACAGGCACTGCACCGGCCGATGGATGGCCTCGGCCGTCTCCAGCGCCGTCTGCAGTTGGGCCGCCGGCAGCGTCGAGATCAGCGCCAGTCGCCGGCTGCCCACATGCAGGCGCAGCTTGCCATTCAGTGCCTGGACAGGCACCGGCTGGCCGGCCACGTCCACCACGCGAAGCTGCTGCGGGGTCAACGGCAGGGCCAGGTCCGCCTCGCGGACATAGTGCCACAGAGTCGCGACGGAGCCGCCGCCCAGCGCCCCGATCGCCCCGCGCAAGTCATGACCGCCGGCGATGGTCGCTAAGGGCGTCACCGGCACGAAGTGGCGCTGCTTCCCGTCCACGACGAGTGCGAAGTCCCGGTCCTTCTCCTGCAGGCGCAGGCGGGTCTGCTCATCCACGCGCCGGTTCATGCGCAGGTCCTCGTAGGCTCCCACGATCTCCAGCACCCCGGGCGTCAGGGGGTGCTGCTCCATCTGGCCGAAGCCCGTCTCGAGCGAGATCGGGACATCGTGGCCCAGCGACTTGCACATCAGGTACTCGATCTCGTCCAGTTGCAGGCCGTCGGTGTTCTTCTGCTTGGGCCAGATCCCGAACCAGCCCAGCTCGCCCGGCATCATGTCTTCGCCGACGGACAGCATGTAGGCCACGGACTTGTTGATGTGCTCGCGCACGGTGGGCCACTTGTCAATCTGCGCCCCGGCCTGGATGGCCCCGTGCAGCGTGGCGAGGTAGACATCCACGGTGCTGCTGCGAGCGAAGGAGTGCCACAGCAGATGGGTCATGATCGTGCCCATATGGATGATCGGGCGCTTGGTGATCTTGCGCATCAGTGTCCCCTGGAAGTTGGAGACATAGGTGTTGAAGCGCGTACGGTCCACGTCCTCGCCGCCGTCGAAGTAGATCATGTCGAAGCCACAGTTGTTGAAGATCGAGGCCAGGCGGCTGGTCGTTTCATCCAGTAGCGTTGTCTCCTGGTCCACGATGTAGCCGTTGATGCAGCCATCCACGCCATAGTGGCGGGCCTCGGTCCCGGACGCGTGGGCGGCGGCCTTCGTCCCCCACGCCCCGCGCTTGCAGCCCAGGAAAGTGTCGTAGACACCCTCGGGGCCGATGCTCTCGTACTGGATGATCTCATCATCCAGGATGACCTCGCGGTGCTTGGCCACCCCGCCCTCCCACAGCTTCTGCGTGGCGACAGGGCTGCCAGGCCAATGACCTAGATCACCCGCCTTGATCTCGCTCTGGTCGGCCGTGATGCCGGCGGCGAGCGTCGTGCGACGGTCCACCCAGAAGCGCCGGTCGGGTACGGGCGTGACGTACGCATCGGTCTTGCTGATCTTCGAGGCGAAGCAGTGCATGCCCACCTTGATGCCGGCGGCGTGCAGCTTATCCACGAAGGCCTTCAGCGCCTGCTCGTCGCGGAAGCGCGTCTCGTTGAACGTGTAGTGCCCCACGTGGCGGCACCAGGAACCCGAGCCCATCATGACCTGCCTGAAGCCCGTCAGCTTGCAGTACTCGATTATCTTCTCGGCGTCCTGCTCGCCCAGCGTCATGAACCAGTACGAGCCGCGCCGCAGTTCCGTGTCCTTGGCCGGCGTGCCGCTGGCGTCCTCGTTGGTCAGGAGCCCGAAGGCGTGCGAGGCCTCGCGCAGGATCGGCTTGAGCTGCGGGGTCGGGCAGACGATCAGGGCGCAAGCCGCCCCCTCGATCTTGGGCCCGGGAGCGTCCTGGGTCTGGGCGCGGAGGGTCGAGACACCCTTGCCCCGCGCCGCCCCGCAGTCCGCCTGGTGGTTGGCCGCCATCAGGCACACGGCGCGCTGCGCGTCATAGGCTGCGCTCAGGCGCCGGCCGACCTTCTCGGTGAGGTTGACGGGGATCTGGCAGAGGGTCAGGCTCGTGGGCCGCTCGCCCGACACCCCGACGAGCTTGAGGACGAGCCAGTGAGCCGACGGTGTCACTTCATACGTCAGCTCCGTGCCCGTCTTGGCGAAGCCGAGGGTCAGCGTGTCGCCGGCCAACCGGGCCGACGAGCAGGGCCCGCTGCCCCTGGCGGTGCTGACCTGGGCGATGGGCAGATTGGCCGCCGCCACGCACAGCTCGGCCCCGTCAGCGCCCTGCAGTGACTTCCAGAGGCCTTCGTCACTCAGCGTGACCGTGGCGGTGGGCGCCTTGATGACGACATCGGCGGCGGCCAGCGAGGCAGCCGCCAGAAGGGCAACCAGCAGCGTAGTCCTGGACATGGGGGTCTCCTGGTAGAGGCTTGGGGGCCTTCAGGCCATCCGGGCGTCACGCGCCCCGGGGCGTTAGGGCACGACGTTGATGGTCAGCGTCTGCGGATCCTGGACCTCGCCGCCCGGCCACCAGCGTCCGTACTGCAAGGTCACCACGACCTGCCCCTCCTGGGCGGCCTGCAGCAGGAAGTAGCGCGTGCCTCCCCCGCCGACCAGCCACGGGCTGGCGGCATCGGCCACATAGGTGTCGCCGGCGAGGGTCAGCCCCGCCTCGGGCACCCACGTGCAGTGCCACGTGAAGCCCGTGGTGGGGTTCTCATCCAGCGCGACCTCGACCGTCTCCCCAAGGGCGAGGTTGATGGTGCCACCCAGGCCGCCCCCATCCACGCGGACCGTGGCCTCGAATGGATCGTCGGACAGGTTAGCGTTCCCGCCACCGCCACAGCCGGCCAGACACATCCCCAGAGCAACGATGGCAGCAACCTTCAGGACCTTCATAGGCTTGCCTCCCTCCTGTAGGTGCAGCTACCAGATCAGCAGTCCCTGCTGGTCTACCGAGCAGTCGAAAATGCGGGCATCGGCGTCGCGCAACGCGGTACGCACGGCGTACTCGCGGTTGGGGGCGGCCATGAAGAGCATGGCCCCGCCGCCACCGGCGCCACACACCCGCCCGCCGGTGGCGCCGGCCTTCGTGGCGATATCGTAGAGCTGCTCAATCCGCTCGTTGGTCACTTCCGGGTGCAGTCGCTTGTGCTGTTCCCAGACATTCGACAGTAGCAGCCCGATCTCGGCGATCTCGCCGGCCGCCAGACGTTGCCGGATGTCCTGCGACAGGGCGCTCATGTTCTGCAGCGCCTCGACCACCCCGGGGCGGCCCTCCTCGAAGCCCTCGGCGACCGCGTCCAGGATGACCTTGGCGGGCCGGCTGATCCCCGAGAAGCACACCACCATGCTCTTCTCCAACTCGGCCAGCCAGGCCGGAGGCATCAGCACATGGTTGACCTCCACATGCCAGCCCACGCTGTCGGGCCAGTACTTCATGAACTTCACCCCGCCACCGGTCACCGGCGAGTACTGGTCCTGCCAGCCATATGTCACCCCCAGGGCCACCGTCTCGCACTCCCGAGCCATCTCGGCCATCTCGTGGTCAGTCATGCCCCGGCCCGTCAGCGCGTCCAGCGCGGCGATGATGGAGGTGGTGATCGTGGACGAGGAGCCCAGTCCGGCGCCGGCCGGCATCTCCGAGTAGGTCGTCATCTCGATGCCGTGCTTGAGGTCGAAGCGCCGGATGATCTCCTGGGCCAGGCCCAGTTCACCATGTACGTCCAGTGCTGCGGGGTCAGGGATCTCCACCCGCTTGTCGTCGCGGTCGGGGGCGTGCAGCACGATCCGCCGGTCGTAGCGCTGCACCAGGGTGCAGTAGATGTACTTGTTGATCGTGGCATTGACGATGGCGCCCCCGAAGGCCTGGCAAGCCGGGACGTAGTCCGTCATGCCCACGAAGTCGATGCGCAGCGGCGAGCGCACGTTGATGAACTGGCGCCGGTTCATGTCCGCACTCCTGATGGCCTCAGGCGGCCGCTTTGCCCCCCGTGTGCTACTTCGGCGTCGGCTCCGGGAGTCCTTCCGCAAGAGGAGCAGCAGGCCCGCGCGGCGAAGCGGTCCTCACGCATCACCAGCTTCCCATGAGGCGAGACCACATGCCCGGCAAGCAACGCATCCTGCTGCTGTCCGACAGCCCCACCAACCAGTTCGCCCAGCACCTGGCCCTGCTCTACCCCAACCGCGTCACCGCCCTGGATTTCACCACCGAGGGCCACAGCCTGTCGGTGCTACGCAAGTATGGCTATGTCGTGACGATGGTGACCCAGCGACGCAATCTCGACAAGCTGGACTACGCTGCCGTCCGGGACTTCGCCGCGGCCGGCGGCACGGTCGCGTCGTGTCTGGCGGAGTACGCCTACTTTCTGGGCGCCTCCCTGCGCAAGTCGGTTGTCCCCGAGGGCGACATGCCCGGCCTGCGCCTCTGCCGCCGCAGCGACCTCACCGAGGGCTTCGAGGTCGGCGATGTGACCGCCTGGTTCGGCAAGGTCTCCGGCGCCGTCGGCAATGACAAGAACGAGAACCAGTACTACCAGCGGCAGATCATGGGCCTGGAGGGGCGGGAGAACCTCAGCATCCTCGGCGTCTCGACCCTCAATGCCGGCGCAGTGCTGACGGAGGAGCGCGTGGGGCCCGGACGCATCATGGCTCTGGACATGCTTAGCCCTAGAGAGCCGTTTTTCGACTCGTACGGCAGCACGTACAAGTACCTGTTTCTGGGCAACCTCATCGGCAGCACGGTCCACTATGGCAAGCACTACCCGCGCAAGCTGCCCTATGGCGAGTTGCTCGTCCACATGCAGCAGTTGGCCGCCCGGCACAAGGCGCTGACCTACACCGAGGAGGGCCGGTGCAGCGACGGGCGGCCTCTGGCGAGCCTCAGTATCGGCGACCGGCGCAAGCCTGCCTTCCTGTTCTTCAACGGCATCCACGGCTGGGAATGGGAGGCCGGCTACGGCCTGCTGCACCTGATGGAACTGCTGGCCGAGGACCCACCTGAGGGCCTGTCGCTGCAGGACTTTTACCTCAAGGTCGTCCCGCAACTGAACCCCTACGGCTACGACCACGACTTCCGCCACAACGCCAACGGTGTGGACGTGAACCGCAACTTCCCGTGCGGCTGGGAGGATTACGTCGGGGGCGACGACGTCTATCAGCCCTGGGACTTCGATTACAAGGGCCCACTGCCCGCCTCGGAGCCCGAGACACAGATCGCCATGCGGCTGATGGAGGAGGTCGGGCCGGTGTGTCTGCTGGACTTCCACACGGCCCACTATATCTTCTGCAAGACCAGCCATGGCGACCGCAAGCTGATGAGCGCCATCCACCAGGATGTACGGCGCCGCTGGAAGAACCGCTACCTGACCCAGCGACCGTACTCGACCGAGTACCAGCAGGTCAACATGGACCGCGCGACGACCTTCGGCGACACGCCGCACCTGGTCTGCCAGGGCTCGCAGCAGGGCATCCCCGCCGCGATTCTCATCGAGATGTCCGGCAATCGCACCGGGGCGCACGCGCTGGTGATGAACACCGATACGGCGATTGACATCTGCCTGTCTGCCATACAGAATGGGCTGCGGTGGGCAGCGGCACGACAGGACGCGAAGGCCTAGCCTGCACTGCTGTCAGGCACTATCCCGGTCGCTCTCACACGCCGACTCGGGGAACGGGTGATCTGAGATGAAGCTGAGTCTCCTCACATACCTGCTGGGCAAGGACATGGAGCTGTCCGAGGTGCTCGACATCTGCCGGCACGCGGACATCCCGGGCGTGGAGTTCCGCGCCGAACTCGACCACAAGCACGGTGTCGAGCTGGAGCGCACCGCTGAGGAGCGCGCCGAGATCCGCGTGCGCTGCGCCGACGCCGGGGTGGCCGTCGCCTGCGTGGCCACCAGTTGCCGCTTCGAGTACCCCGAGGCCGCCAAGCGCCAGGAGGACATTGACCGCGCGAAGCGCTACGTGGACCTGGCGGCCGATGTCGGCGCCCCGCGCATCCGCGTCTTCGGCAACGCTTTCCCCGCTGAGGGGATCAGCAAGGCCGAAGTCGTGGAGAACGTGGGGGCGGCGTTGCGCAGCATCGCCGAGCACGGCGCCACCCGCGATGTGGATGTCTGCCTGGAGATGCACGGCGACTTCTACTGGTGGGAGCATACGCTCAACGCCGTGCGCCTCGCCGACCATCCCCGCGTGGGCATCGTGCACAACTGTGATCCGCGCGAGATGAAGTTCGGCCCCATCGCCAACTTCTACGAGCCGGTCAAGACACACATCCGCCACGTGCACATGCACGACCTGGAGAACGGCTACCCGTACGCGGCGCTGATGGCGATGCTCAAGCGGGACGGCTACAGCGGCTACCTGTCGCTGGAAGCCAGCGCCAGCGAGGAGCCGCGGCGGGTCATCGCCATCTACGCCGAGCTGTTCCGCGCCTGGCTGGCCGCCCTCTAGCCGGCGTCTGTGCGAGACGGAGCCTCATACCACAGCCACACTTCGGAGCGCCCATGACTGACGCAGCAACTGCCGCCAAGCCCACCGTGTGCGTCGTGCTCCCGGTCTACAACGAGCAGGAGACCATCGGGGAGATCCTGGCCCGCGTCTACGCCAGCCCCTTCCCCTCCGAGGTCATCGTCGTGGACGACGCCTCCACGGACGGCACGGGTGACTTGCTGGTTGAGCTGCAGAAGCAGTATGGCTTCACGCTGCTCTCCCACGAGCGCAACCAGGGCAAGGGCGCGGCCCTCCGCACCGGCTTCGCCGCAATCACCAAGGACCTTGTCATCATCCAGGACGCCGACTTGGAGTACGATCCGCACGATTACCCCACGGTGCTCGAGCCGCTGCTGGAGGGCAAGGCGGATGTCGTCTTCGGTAGCCGCTTCCTGGGCGGGCCGCACCGCGTGCTGTACTACTGGCACTCGGTGGCCAACCACTTCCTGACGACCCTCTCGAACATGCTGACCAATCTGAACCTGTCGGACATGGAGGTCGGCTACAAGGCCTTCCGCCGGGAGATCCTCGACCGCATCCAGTTCAAGTCCAACCGCTTCAACTTCGAGCCGGAGTTCACAGCCAAGGTCTCGCGGCTGCGCCTGCGCATCTACGAGACCCCCATCTCCTATTCAGGCCGCACCTACGAAGAGGGCAAGAAGATCGGCTGGCGCGACGCCGTGCAGGCGATCATCGCCATCATCCGCTACCGCTTCTTCAGGTAGCGGCGCGATTCATCGCGCCGATCCCTGCCATCACGCGCCTCCGGGGCGCGACAAATCGCGCCGCTACAGGAGGCTTCTCGTGACCCCACGCGAACGCTTCGTCGCCGCCCTGAACCGCCAGCCGCTCACGGGCCTCGTGCCCCACTTTGAGCTGGTCTTCTTCCTCACCATGGAGGCCTTCGGCAAGGTCCATCCGAGCCAGCGCAGCTATGGGCAGTGGGATGACAAGGTGTGTAACTACTGAGGTTTGGGTATGTAACGAAACACCCACGGCCTGTTTCCCTACTTGTACAAACCTCAGTAAGAGAAGCGGCGACGGACGTCAGGGAAACGGGAAGAGACCATGGCCAAGCCCAGCCTGGATGTGGCTGCCCACTATGAGTATCTCGCGGAGGCCTTTGCCGATCCAGACCGGCCGAAGATGGTCGATCCGTTCCATGATCCGCCGAAGGTCGCAGCCTGGTTGGCGCAAGCGGATGGGCCTGAGTTCTGGGACACGGTCGGGGATGTGACCGGCAAGGCTGTTCTGGAGGTCGGCATCGGCACAGGCCGCGTTGCCCGGAAGATGCTGGATCGAGGCTGCGCAACGGTCACCGGTCTCGATGTCTCGCCGAGAACTCTGGCGCTGGCTAGAGCCAACCTGTGCGACGACCGGCGGGTGGATTATGTGCTTCAGGATGTCGTGGACTTCGTACGCCCGGACGCCTTCGACCTGGCCTACAGCGTCTGGACCTTCTTTCATGTTCAGGACAAGCAACGAGCACTGAGCAACATCGTGACCTCACTGAAGTCCTCGGGCCGCCTCGTGCTGTCACTCGAACAAACGCCCGAATGCCTGGATCATGGGACGCATCTGGTGCAGCAGTACCCGGTCGAGGCGGCGAGATACATCGCATGGCTGCGGGACTTGGATTGTGAGGTAGTACAGCCAGTGCCAGTGCCCGACAGGGAGCAAGAGTGTAACGCTCTCCTGACTACCATCGTCTCGGCGACTAAGCGGTGAAGCTGTCGGCGAGATTCATCTGCGCGCATCAGTCACGGAGACTCGACAATGACCCCTCGCGAACGCTTCATCGCCGCCCTGAACCGCCATCCGCTTGCAGGCCTCGTGCCCCACTTCGAGCTGGTCTTCTTCCTGACGATGGAGGCCTTCGGCAAGGTCCATCCCAGCCACCGCGCCTATGGGCAGTGGGACCAGATGGAGGAGCAGGAGCGCGACCTGCACCTCCGGGACATGGCGGGCCTCCACGTGGCGACCGCGGAGCGCTACGAGCACAGTGCCATCTTCCTGCACCCGAACCCCGCGCGGCCCGAGGTCACGCGGCGCCTGATTGACGCGGTGCGGGAGCTGTCGGGGGATCGCTACTTCCTGATGATGCACGGGGACGCGACGTACGGGATTCCCAGCGGGAAGGGCATGACGGACTTCTCGTACCGGATGGTGGACGACCCGGCGGGGCTGAAGGCGGGGGCGCAGGCGATGGTGGACAACCAGATCCGCAACGCCGAGGCGCTCGCGGCCCACGGCGGCCTCGATGGCTTCGCGCTGTGTGCCGACTACTGCCTCAACACCGGGCCTTTCCTCAGCCCCGGCCAGTTCGCCGAGTTCGTCACCCCGTACCTGGCCCGGCTCATCCAGGCCGAACGCGACCTCGGCTTCCACGTCATCAAGCACACCGACGGCAACATCATGCCGATCCTGGACCAACTGGTGCAGTGCCGGCCCCACGCCCTGCACTCGCTAGACCCCCAGGCCGGCGTGGACCTCGCCGAGGTGAAGCGCCTGTATGGCGACCAGGTCTGCCTGATCGGCAACGTCAACTGCGGCCTGATGGACACAGGCACGGAGGACGAGGTGCGGGAGAGCTGCCGCTACGCCCTCAAGCACGGCATGCCCGGCGGCGGCTACATCTTCTCGACCAGCAACTGCATCTACACAGGCATGCGCCTGTCGCGCTACGAGCTGATGCTGGATATATGGCGCGCCGAGGGCCTCTACGCATAAGCCGTTGCCGTTACTGGGACCGCGGGCATCCTGCCCGCAGCCGCTGCCGCTGGCCGTTACCCACGGGAGTTGATACCATGCGCCTCACCCTCCCCCTCCTCATCCTCGCCTCCCTCCCCCTCCACGCCGACGGCCTGCAGTGGCGCGGCGTCTGGGAGTGGTCGCTACCCAAGAAGACCGAGGCCGATCTCGTCCGCATCGCCGACAGCGCCCAGGCCCTGGGCTTCAACGCGCTGATGATGTACCCGCCCCCCGCGCTGATCGGGTTCATGCGCGACCAGTGCCACCAGCGCGGGATCAAGCTCTACTACTCCACCGTGTTCTCGTACAGCAGGCCGGAGTGGGCACAGGTGATCCTGCCCGAGGAGAAGGAGCGGGCGGCCCAGGCGCTCCCTGAAGACTACATGTACGGCGGACGCCCGGTGGAACGCGGCGAGGTCTTCACGAGCCGCCTGCCGTGCTACAACCAGCCCGAGGCGCGCGAGTACTTCCGCCAGATGGTCAGCAAGTTCGCGCAGCTTCCCGTGGACGGCCTCGCCTTCGACGCTGCCGGCTTTCAGAACTACCGCCGCTGCTACTGCCCGGTGTGCCAGGCGCAGGTCGCGGCCTATCTCCGCGCCTACCCCAGCACGACTGACCGCTACGCCGGCGACGTCGTGGCGGAGTGGACGCTGGTCAGCTTCATCAACGACATGGCCGCCGTCACACGCCAGACGAACCCGCAACTGGACCTGACGATCCATATCTACCCGTGGTTCAGCCCCCGCCCCTACTATGGCCACGGAACCGACATAGATGTCGTCGGCCAGACGGTCTCGTGGTTCTTCCGCCCCCACTGGTCGCTGGAGCGCGTGCAGAGCCTGACGGAGCAGCTCGTGCGCGACCAGCACCGCTGCTACCGCGACCACTGCGCCGCGCCGTTCATCGGCTTCGATGCCCGCCAGCAGCGCAACTACCGCTCCAGCCGGCGGATCCACCGGGAGCTGCAGATCGTCAAGCGGAGCGGCGCGCAGGCGCTGCATGTGGCCGAGTTGGGCTATCTGCTACACAAGCCGCTGATCGCGCAGGCCGTGGCGGAGGAGCTGGGCGGCAGCTACCGCGCGGACCGCTGAGAGGGAGCCCCCATGAGCCTGCAAGCCGGCGCCCGGCAAGCGCCTCTGAACCTGCCCGACGGCCCCACCACGACGGATGGCACCTCCCTGGCGGTGCGCGTGCTGGTGCTGGACGACGGGCAGACGCGACTGGCGCTGGTGTCGTTGACAGTCATCTGCCTGCGCCGCGAAGAGGCCGACCTCATCCGCGCCGCGGTGGCGGAGGCCGCCGCTGTCCCGGCGCCCCATATCCTCATCGCCTGCACGCATGTCCACAGCGGCCCGTGGGCGGTCTACTCGGGCGAGCCGCCCGTGCGGGCGGAGTTGGCCGAATGCCTGGCCCGGGCCGCCGCGGAGGCCGCGCGGCAGGCCCTGCCGCTCCAGCCTGCCACGCTCGGTGTCGCGACGAGCCACCTGCCGGGTGTCTCGCGCGTGCGCCGGGTGCTGCGCCGCGATGGCAGCGTCATCACGCTCCGCCGGGCCTGGCCGCAGTTCTGGGGCTGGGCCACGGACCCCGAGACCGTCGGTCCCGAGGAGCCGCTCGATGACCTGCTGACCGTCCTCCGTGTCGAGGGCGTGAACGGGACACCCCTTGCCGCCGTCGCGCACTTCACCGCCCACCCCATCCCCGACTTCCTCGGCTATGCGGCTGACCTCGTGGAGCGCACGCACCCCGGCGTGCCCTGTCTGCTCCTCAATGGCTGCCAGGGCACGGTGGACACCCCCTTCGAGGTCCCCCTGCGCGGCCGCACGCAGGCCGACCAGTTGCCGATCCTGGGCGACATCCTGGGGTATCGCGTCCTCGAGCAGATCGCGCGGGCGGAGACCTCGCCGGATGTGCCCCTCGGCGTGGCCTCGCAGGAGGTCTTCCTCCCGGCGCACCCGCACGTGCTGCGGAACGCCGCCGCGCGCGCGAACATCTGGCCGCGCCTGGCGGCCGAGGGGGGCTTCCACACGCTGCTGCAGGCGCTGCGGCTGGGCGACCTGGCGCTGGTGGCCATCCCGGGCGAGCCGCAGCTCAGCTTCGGCGCCCGTCTGGCCGAGGTCTCGCCCTTCCCGCTCACGCGCGCGGTGGGGCTTGCCAATGACGAGTGCGGCTACATGCTCTGGCCCGAAAGCCGCGCCCGCGGGGGCTACGAGGCCGACCCGGAGGGCTATGCCGTGACGGACGAAGGGGCGCTACAGATTCTCCTCGACACCGCCCGGGAGGCCCTGACGCAACTCCAGGCGGCAGGGCAACCGCGCACCTCGTAGCAGGTCTCCCCCTCCCCCGGAGCGAACTGCCTGACCGCATTCCGACTTGGAGAGGGTTTCTATGTCTGAGCTTATGGTCGGCGCTGCCGAGAGCGTCATCACTCCGCCCGTGGGCACTGCCCTGGCGGGCTACTTCACCCCCCGCATCTCCGAGGGCGTCATCTACGATCTGAAGGCCAAGGCCGTCATCGCCGGAGAGGGCGACCAGGCCGTGGGGATCGTCGCCTGCGATGTGATCGGCCCGCCGGCTGATCTGGTGCAGCCGGCGCGTGAGGTCTTCGAGCAGGCCACCGGCATCCCCGGCAACCGGCTACTGATCTGCGGCACCCATACCCATACCGGCCCGGAGGTCCGCCGGGGCCGGCTCATCCCCGTCAATGAGGACTACCTCGCAGGCCTGCCCGCACGCATCGCCGCGGCGGCCATCGAGGCCGCGGGCAACCGCCGCCCGTGCGCGCTGCGCATCGGGACCGATCACGAGGAGGGCCTGGCCTACAACCGCCGCTTCCGTATGCGCGACGGCTCCGAGCAGTTCGGCCCCGGCCCGGACCTGGACCACCTGGCCGGCGTGGCCGGGCCGACTGACCCCGAGCTGGGTGTGCTGGCGTTTGCCGAAGAGGGGCACGACCCCTTCGCCGTCATCGTCAACTACTCGCTGCACATTGACGTGACCAGCGGCAACCTGATCTCCGCCGACTACCCCGCGGTCATCACCGAGACCATCCGCGCCGCCTACGGCCCCGACACCATCGTGCTGTTCGTCAATGGCGCGTGTGGCAACATCAACCACGTCCCCTATCTGATGGACCGGCCCTGGCCGCTGAAGGGTAATGCGAAGTCCACACAGATCGGCCGCGCCCTGGGCGGCAAGGCGCTCAACATCGCCGAGAAGGCGCTGCCCAGCGTGGACCAGACAGTAGACGTCGAGGGCGAGATCCTCGATGTCCCCTTCTTCGACTGGCCGGACGTAGTCGAGAAGCGTGTGGCGGAGGCCCGGTCCAAGCCCGAGCCGAACTTCTTTGAGAAGACGCTACTGGCGTGGTACGAGGACTGGGACCCGCGGGGGTCGCGGCCCGTCGAGACGCAGGTCGTGCGCTTCGGCGATGCCGTGTTCTGTTCGGCCCCGGGGGAGCTGTTCGTGGAATGGGGCTTGCAGATGAAGCAGTGGTCGCCCTTCCCGTTCACCTTCGTCGCCGAGCTGGCCAACGACAGCGTCGGCTACATCCCCACCTATGAGGCATTCCGGCGCGGCGGCTATGAGACCACGCCTGTGGTCAGCGTCAAGCTCACGCCGGCCCTGGGGCAACTCGTCACGGATGCCGACTTCCGATCCTGTCAGAAGCTCTGGCGGCGCCGGGCGACGAGCAAGTAGGCGCGATGGTTCCCATGGACGAGAGCAACGCGCTGACACTCATTGACATGTTGCGGTGCAGCGCCCGGGCGCATCACGACAGCCCGGCGCTGTCCTCCTGGCACGACGGGACATGGCAGACCATCGCCTACGGCGAGCTGTGGGACCTGGTCCGACGGTTCGGCCAAGGGCTGCGTAGTCTGGGCGTCAAGCCCGGGGACCGCGTGGCTGTGGCCGCGGAGAGTTCGCCGCACTGGGTCATCGCCGACTTCGGCATCCTCGCGGCCGGGGCGATCAATACCGCCATGTTCCCCAGTCTCCCCCCGGCGCAGATGGAGTACATCCTCGCCGACAGCGGCGCCTGGCTCATTCTCGTCGGCGACGCCCAACTGCTGCAGAAGGCGCTGACCATCCGCGAGAACATGCCGGACCTGCAGATCGTCCTGCTGGACGGCGAGCCGCCCGAGGGCGCCGACGTGCTGTCCTTCGAGCATGTCGTCGAGAGGGCGGGGCCGGAGGTGGAGAACCCCCTGCCCGCCCGGCCGACGGACCTGGCCTCGCTCATCTACACCAGCGGCACGACGGGTCGGCAGAAGGGCGTCATGCTGACCCACCGCAACCTCGTGGCCAATGTCGAGCAGTGCCAGGCGGTGCTGATGTTCCAGCCCGACGATGTGCTGCTCTCGGTCCTCCCGCTCAACCATGTCTTCGAGCGCACGGCCGACTGCTACCTGCCGCTCAGTTGCGGGGCGCATGTGTACTACTGCGGCAGTCTCCGCCGCCTGCGCGAGCATCTGCCGCAGGTCCGCCCCACCTACTTCATCCTGGTCCCGCGCTTTCTGGAAGCGCTCCATGACGCCCTCGTGGACCGCATCGAGAAGGCGCCTCCGTGGCGCCGGAGTCTGATCGCCTGGGGCATGGCCGTCGGCCGGCGACGGTTGCGGCATCTGCTGGCCCATGGCACGGTCCCGCCCCACGTCGCTGCCGAGTACCGCCTGGCCGACCGCGTCGTGCTGCGCAAGATCCGTGAGGCCATCGGCCTGGACCGCTGCAAGGACGCGGTCTCCGGGGCGGCGGCGCTGCCGAGGCACCTCAACGAGTTTTTCCAGTCGCTCGGACTTGAGGTGCTGGAGGGTTACGGGCTCACGGAGGCAGCGCCCGTGGTTGCTGTGAATCGCCCTGGTGCAGTGACGGTCGGCACCGTCGGCCCACCGCTGCCGGGCGTGGAGGTGGCGCTGGGCGAACACGACGAGGTCCTCGTCCGTGGCCCCAACGTGATGGTGGGCTACTACAAGCTGCCGGAGGAGACCGACGCGGCCCTCGATGCCGAGGGATGGCTGCACACCGGCGATGTGGGCGCGATGCGCGGGGATTGCCTGTGCATCACCGACCGCCTCAAGGACCTGCTGGTGCTGACCAACGGCAAGAACGTGGCGCCCCAGCCCATCGAGATGCAGTTGTGCACCAGCCCGTACGTCACCCAGGCGGTCGTGCTCGGCGATTCGGAGAGCTACGCGACGGCGCTGATCGTGCCCGCCTTCGCGCGCCTGCGCCACTGGGCGCAGACGCAGCGTCTGTCGCTGCCCGACACGCCCGAAGAGACCATTGCCCACCAGGCCGTGCAGGACCTCATCCGCCACGAGGTCCGCCGCCTGACGGCACACCTGGCCGACTTCGAGAAGATCCGCGACCTCCGACTGCTGACGCAGGACTTCACCGTGGAGGGTGGCGAACTCACTCCCACCCTGAAGGTCAAGCGACGGGTCGTCCTGCAGACTCACCAGGCGCTGATTGCCGACATGTACGGGCGGTGATCCGTGAAAGACCTCACGATCGCGGCGATCCAGACGAACGCCCCGCTGGGGGCAGTGGAGCAGAACCTGGCGAACCATGTCCGCCTGGCGCACGAGGCCGCCGATGCCGGCGCCGAGTTGATCTGCTTCCCGGAGTTGGGGATCACGGGCCACTGGTGCGCGGGCGCAGTCTGGGCCGCCGCCGAGCCCGTGCCCGACGGTCCCAGCACGCGCCGTCTGCTGGACCTGGCCGCCGAGCGCGAGGTCTTCATCAGCTTCGGCCTGGCCGAACGCGATCGCGGGATTGCGTACAACACGCAGGTGGTCGTCGGCCCGGCCGGCCTGGTCGGCAAGCAGCGCAAACTGCACATGTCCGCCGACGAGTACTTCCACTTCCGCACCGGCGCCGAGGTCGTCGTGCTCGACCTGGGCAAGTGCGTGCTCGGCCTCGGCATCTGCTATGACAACATGTTCCCCGAGGTGGCGCGCATCGCGGCGCTCCGGGGCGCCGAAGTGTACCTAATGCCCCACGCCGCGCGCTGCGGCAGTTGGCCGAACACTGCCCGCCGCCAGGCCCAACGCATCTCTCCCCTCAAGACCGTCTGGCGCAAGTGCTACACTGCCCGGGCGTACGACAACGGCATGTTCGTCATCGCCAACAACCAGGTCGGCCACGCCGGTGATGAGCCCGAGACCAACCACGCCGGCGGCATCCTCGTCTTCGACCCCAACGGCGACGTGATCGCCGAGTCGCAGACCCAGCGCTTCACCGAAGAGATGGTCGTGGCGCGGCTGAAGGCTCGAGCCTACGAGGCCCGGCGCACCGGCTGCTGCTTCAACCTACAGACCCGGCGCCCGGAGATCTACGGCGACCTGTGCACGGGAGACTGACGCGATGGCGCGGCTACTCGTAGTGGCCTTGCTGCTGCTGCCCGTGGCCACGGCGCTGGCCCAGCCCTACGGCCTGCACGTGGATGAGGAAGGCCGCCTGCTCAAGGACGGCAAGCCCTACCGCGGCTACGGCGTCAACTGGTACGATGTCTTCCTGAAGCTGCTCGCCGACAAGAACTGGACGGGCTACGATAGCGGCTTCCAGCAACTGGCCGCTGCGAAGGTACCTTTCGTGCGCTTCATCGCCTGCGGTTTCTGGCCCAAAGACGCCCGGCTCTACCTCGACGACCCGACCGAGTTCTTCCGCCGCCTGGATCTCATCGTGAGGTCTGCCGAACAGCATGGCGTCGGTCTCATTCCCTCTCTGTTCTGGCACACGCCGACTGTCTGCGACCTCGTCGGGGAGACCTGCGACCAGTGGGGGAACCCACAGAGCAGGACCCAGGAGTACATGCGCCGCTACGTGCGTGACGTTGTGACCCGCTACCAGGATTCCCCGGCGATCTGGGCCTGGGAGTTCGCCAACGAGTACAACCTGGGGGCGAACCTGCCCAACGCGAGGGAGCACCGTCCGGCGGTCTGGCCCAACCTCGGCACCGCCGTTGCCCGCTCTGAGAAGGACGAGTGGACCTACGAGATCATCCGCACCGTCTTCGCCCCCTTCGGCCAGGAGGTGCGCAAGTACGACCCCTACCGCGCCCTCAGCTCAGGAGACAGTGTCGTCCGCGCTGGTGCGTGGCACAACTGGACAGAGAAGACGTGGGGGCCGGACACGCTCGAGCAGCAGATCGAGATGACGATCGCCGACAACCCCGCGCCGGTTGACCTCGTCAGCGTTCACATCTACCCCAGCGCCCTCCCGCAGTTGCCGATGGCGGTCCAGGCAGCGAAGCGCATGCGCAAGCCGCTCTTCGTCGGCGAGTTCGGCGCCCCCGGGCCGCCGGAGAAGAGCGAGGCGCCCTTCCGGGAGCTGCTCAAGGCCCTGGAGGACCAGGGCGTGCCGCTGGCCGCCCTGTGGACCTTCGGCGGCAACCAGAAGGACACGTATACGGTGACCGTCGAGGGGGACCGCGCCTATCAGTTGCAGTCCCTGACCGAGGCCAATGCACGCCTGCAAGGCACGCCGTGAGAGGAGTTACCATGCCCAGGGTCCGCTACGAAGAGATGCTCCCGCACGAACTCGATGCGGCCGTAGCCGCCTTCCCGGTGGCCTACTGTGCCTTCGGCTCGCTCGAATGGCACGGCCAGCATCTGCCGCTGGGCAATGACACGCTCAAGGCCGACACCCTCCTGCGCATGACCGCCGAGAAGTACGGCGGGGTGGTGGTGCCGCCGACCTACTGGGGGTTCCTGGAGCCCTGGCACCCCTGGACGTCGTCCGGACTGGGTGCGACCATCACCGAACTGCTCTATCGCCGCATCTTCGAGTGTCTCGTCGAGGTCGGCTTCCGAGCCGTGATCGGTGTGACCGGCCACGACGTGGACCCTCAGCGCGCGGCGATCCAGAAGGCCGTGGAGGCCATCAAGGAGAACACTGGCGCAACCGGCTTCGCGATGGAGGAGGGCGACTTCTACGACCTCACCCAGGACAGGATGGACCACGCGGCCCACTGGGAGACATCGCTGCTGATGTACCTGCGCCCGGAGCTGGTGGACCTATCGCGGATCGCCGGCGAGGATCTGACGACCGACGAGGGCCGCAGGGCGGCCGGCATCTTCGGCAAGGACCCGCGCCAGTTCGCCTCCCGCGAGCTGGGCGAGACCATCGCCAACGCCATCGTGGACTTCATCGGCCACAAGGCGCAGGAGCTGCTGGCCGAACTCGTCCGTTAGCCGTTCCCGATTCCAGATTCGCGATACCCGTACCCCGGAGCCTCCCATGACCCCTCGCGAACGTTTTCTCGCCATCGCCAAGCACCAGCCCGTAGACCGCATGCCGTATGCCTTTGGCGGTCCGCGCGCCTCGACCTTCGCCGCCTGGCGCAAGCAGGGCCTGAGTGAAGAGCAGCAGCGCAACTGGCACATCTTCACCGGCGCCGACGGCGGCATGGGCCTCGGCAAGCTCTACTGCGGCCCGGTCCCGCCCATGGAAGAAGTGGTCATCAAGGAGGAGGGCAACTACCGCTGGTGGCGCGACCACTGGGGCGTGTTGCGCAAGGACGCCATCAAGCAGCCCACCGATGGTTTTGTGACGCGCAGCTACATCGAGCACTTCGTCAAGGACCGGGCCACGTGGGAGGAGATGAAGACCCACTTCGACCCGCACTCGCCCGAACGCACCGGCCCGGGCGGCGATGGCGCCCCGCTGACGGACCTGAACCCCAACAAGTACCGCCACGTCGGCGACGGCCCCGGGTGGCAGGCGTATGTCGAGCAGGCCAATGCCAGCGAGTACCCCGTCGGCCTCACGGTGCCCTTCCTGTACTGGACGCTGCGCGACATGTGCGGCTTCGAGGGCCTCTCCATGATGTTCTACGACCAGCCCAAGCTCATCCACGAGATGATGGAGTACTGGACCTGGTTCGTCATGGAGCTGCTGGAGGAGCCGCTGTCGCACATCACGGTGGATCACATCATCCTCAACGAGGACATGGCCTACAAGGGCCAGTCCATGATCTCTCCGGCCCACATGCGCGAGTTCATGCTGCCGCGCTACAAGCGCCTCTACACGTTCCTGAAGGAGAAGGGCGTCGCAGTCGTAGACATGGACTCCGACGGCTACAACGGGCAGATCCTGCCGGTCATGTACCCCGGAGCGATTGACGGCATCCAGCCCATTGAGATCGCCGCCGGCAACGACCCCGAGGTCATCCTGCGCGAGAACCCCGGCATCTACATCCAGGGCGGCATTGACAAGCGCGAGCTACGCTTCGACAAGGCCCGGGCCCGCGTGGAGGTCGCCCGGCGCTACAAGGTCGCACGCGAGTACGGCGGCTACATCCCCACCGTGGACCACGGCGTCCCGCCGGATATCCCCCTGCGCACGTTCCTGTACATGGTGGAGCTGCTCAAGGGCTTTGCCGACGATGAGGACCTCGACACATACGAGCCGCCGTGCGAGCTGGAGCAGCAACTGGGCCCCATCGAGGAGATGTTCGACCCGCGCCAGGCCATCGCCGCCGCCTATGGCATGGACGACGGCCCGGAGGGCTGACGTAGGAGCGCCAGCTTCCAGCTGGCAGTCGTGAGGAGGCGCCCATGTGGCAATGGCTGACAGCAACCACACTCCTGATGGGAGTGGCCGTCCTGCCCGCCCTGTCTCGCGAAGACGACGTCCCCCTGCCTGACCTCGGACAGACGTGGGTGGAGATCGGCGGCCAGACCTACGGGGCGAAGCCTGACGCCACCGGCCCGATTGGCGGCGGGCCCGGCTACACGAGGATCGTGACCGACGGCCAGCACAAGGTGAAGACCCCCGAGGAGCTGGTCGCGGCTCTGGCCAAGGCGCAGGCGGGAGAGGTCGTGTTCATTGACCCGCAGGCGGAGCTGGACTTCACCACACTGGTCTATGCCGAGAAGCTCACGCTGAAGGTCCCCGGGGGCGTGACCATCGCGAGCAACCGGGGGCAGGACGGCTCACCGGGCGCCCTGCTCTACACTGACGCCTTCCAGACGCGCCCGCTGTTCACGGTCCTGGGTCCCGACGTCCGCTTCACGGGCCTGCGCCTGCGCGGGCCGGACCCCAAGCGTCGGATGGATCACCACCGCCGCTCCTTCAGCAGCGGGCGCGAAGCCAAAGACGCGAGTGCGTACTACTACGCCTTCCCGGTCTCCGAGGGGATCTTCACCGACCAGCCCGGTCTGGAAGTGGACAACTGCGAACTGTCGGGCTTCAGCCACGCCGCGCTCATGCTCTCCGCCGGCGACCGCCATCACATCCACCACAACTACATCCATCACAACCAGTATCACGGGTTGGGCTACGGTGTGGACCACGGCTACGGGGCGAACTCGGTGTCGCTCATCGAGGACAACATCTTCGACTACAACCGCCATTCCATCGCCGGGACGGGCAAGCCCGGCAACGCCTACGAAGCGAGCAACAACGTCGAGATGGGCCACGCGAACGGCCACTACTTCGACATGCACGGCGGGAGCGACCGCGGGGACGGCACGACCGTCGCCGGGGACTGGATGAAGGTCCACCACAACACCTTCATGCTCTCCGAACAGGCCACGATCGTCATCCGTGGCGTGCCCCAGCAGCAGGCTGACATCCACCACAACTGGTTCGCTCATACAGCAGTCAGTGGCCCTGTCCGCCCCTGGCCCGTCGGTGGCGAGACACACGTGACCTGCCACGACAACGCCTACGGCCGCGACAAGCCGGCCGTGCTGGCGACGCAGTAGGAGCACACGATGGCCGGCTGGGCCTGCGTCCTGACACTCGATCAAACGCGGCAGCCTGTTCAGGGCAGCGCCGAGGCCCTCGTTGCCGCCATCGGCAACGCCGCCGACCTCCGTATCGCCACCGCCTTCCGCCACAATGAGCACATTGACACGCTGTCCGACAGCGCCGAGCTCATCGAGGAAGTCGCGGAGTTCGGCGTCACGTACCTCGTGGACAACCGCTGGGCCGCAGGCATCATGAGCCTGCGCCAGCCGGTGGAGCTGCCGCACGGCTTCGGCGAGCGCCCCTCGATGTCGTTCTTCATGTACAACCAGAACGGCGAGCAGGCCATCGCCCGGCCATACCTGGACGGCCAACCCACGAGCGGCACGCGCGGGCCGTCCACCCCGGCCGCACCAGAGAACATGCCCCGCTACCATGCGTTCGACAACTGGGATGCAGAGACCAACGCCCCCAGTCATAACTTCACCTATGACTTCGACGTCTTCCGCTACCGCGTGCGGGATGACTGGCAACAGGTGCAAGGCGAGGAGTTGGTCGAGGCCTTCCGCGGCGGTTGCGCGCTCAAGATCGGCGTCAGCGGGCTGTGCGATGATCTGGCGCTTGATGGAGAGACGCCCCTCCCCCACGAGGTGTTCGTGCAGACCGGCTCAGCCTACTACTACACCGAGCAGCACCTGTTGATGGTCGGCTCGCATCCTGTGGTCCGGGTGCGGCCCGCCATCCCGATGCGCTACGCCACCGGCAACTGGGACTTCGGCTGGCTCTTCGCGCGGACCGACGGCCACGTCGTCTACCGCCGCTGCGACCCCTACACGCTGCGCTTCGCCGACCGGACGTTCCGCCGCCCGGTCCGGTGGTTCGCAAGGTAATCTGAAGGGGTGGAGGTATGCGACGCAGAAGGGACGAAGTTGTACCACTCACGGAGACAACATCATGCCCAGCCGCGTGACGATCAAGATCCCTGAACCGCTGTACGTGCGCCTGAAGAGGATCATCGAGGGCACCGGCTTCTCCAGCGTGACGGAGTTCGTCGTCTACGTCCTGCGCGACCTGGCGGCTGCGCATGATGCCCGCGGAGGCTCCGCCGAACCCACAGAGGCCGAGATGCGCGTCATCATCGAGCGCCTCAAGGCCCTCGGCTACCTGGACTAACACGCTACGGCGCCGTCAGCTTCGCCACGGTCCCATCGGCCGCGGCGGCCAGCACCCCTTCCCCGGTGGCGATCAGGCCTGTCACAGCCGCCGGCGCTACCTCGCACTGACCGACCACCTTGCCCGTCACCGCCTCCATGGCCCACGCCCGCCCTCGCTTCGTGCCGACCCACACGACCTCCTGGCCACCCAGCTTGCCCACCGCCAGCGCCGTGACCTTGTCCCCCACCACCTGGCACCACTGCGTCTCCAGGCCGATCCACTCGTTCCTGGGCGCTGCCGCGCAGCGATAGGCGATGACGGCCCCCATATCCGTCGCGCCATAGCCCCACGGGAAGCCCGCGGCCGGCTGCCACGAGGTCAAGTGCAGGTGGCACCCGGTCCGGCGCACGCCGCTCGTCCCGGCGTTGGGCCCGTGCGCCCAGAAGGCGTACAAGTACTTGTCGGTGCCCAGCAGCATCTGCGGGTGGCCGGAGCCGAACAGGTCGGTCAGCAGGGCGCAGTGCGGCCGGTCAATGTTCATCCCGTAGTGCTTCTCGGGGTTGTAGTCCGTCGGCAGGATCACCTGGCCGGCGGCGTCGAACACCAGCGCGACGGGGTAGCTGTAGTTGAACAGGGCCAGGATGTCGTCCCGCCCGTCGCCGTTGACATCGGCGATGTCGCCCGACTGGAAGTCGCCCACGATCATCTTGCGCCAGTAGCGCAGGTACTTCTCCCACTTCACCCGGCCCGTGCGATCCAGGCAGTGCACGTAGTTCGCTCCGACGATGATCTCCGGCTGCTCGTCGTGCTCGAGGTCGGCGATCCGCACCCAGTCCACCGCCGGCGGTGCGTAGCTGGCCGTGGCCGTCTTGCACCGGAAGCGCCACAGCTCCTTGCCATCATCATCCAGCGCGTACACCTGCTCGTCGTCGCACCCGGCGACGATCTCCAGGCGCGGGTCGTTGTCCAGGTTGCCCACGTCGAGCGCCCGGCAAGCCTGTGGCAGCCGGAACTGCCACAGCAGCTTGCCGTCGGCCGTGCTGCAGCTCACCCCCGCGGGTCCATACCCCACCCACTCGTCCTTGCCATCACCATTGACGTCGGCCACCCGCAGCCCGTGCAGCGCCTGAGCCAGCTTTGCCGTGCATGCCGTCACGCCGAACGCCGCAGCCGGGGCCGGGGCCGCGCTCTGGGGCTGAGCCAGCGCTCGCAGGTCGGCACACACCGCCGCCAGGGCCGGCTGGGCCTGCAGTTCCCGCAGCGCCGCCTGCAGTTCATCACGCAGCGGCGGCGCCTGGTCGAGCGCCGCCTCACTCTCCCCGGCCCGCAGCAGGCCGATGAAGCCGAGCGTCTCACCGGCCTTCAGATCGGCCGCCAGGTCCTCCTGCAACACCGTGGCCTGCGGCGTCGCGTGGCGGTACCACATCTGCCACTCTTCCGCGTTCTGGTACGGCTCCTGCACGACATCCATGCTGGCGCCGGGAGTGAAGACGATGTCACAGGCCTTCCCCGCCTGCTTGAGGCGCAGGCGGTCCGGCTGCAGGGCGTAGTCGCCCAGCCCACGGAAGCTCCGCCGCACCACATACCGCCCCGGCTCGCGGGCAATGACCCGATCGGCCACGATGAAGCTGGCCCCCCGATGCCAGATGATCGTGCGCTCCCAGTCCGCCCCGGAGTAACCGCTGAACACGGTCTGGCACAGGCTGTAGCGCGGCCCCTCAACGAACTGCTTCAGCTTCGCCTCGTGGACGCGATACGATACCTGCCCGTCGCGCATGATGTACAGGCCCGAATGGTCCTTGATGCCGCGCTCGGCGTACGTGTGATCCACCAGCCACATGCGGCCCTGGGCGGTGAAGTTGACGATCGTGTTGACGTCCTCGTGCATGTGGCCGGCCGGGCCGTCGGGGTATCCCTCCAGACTCCCGAACTTCCCTGCTCCGTCGAGCAGCAGGTACTGGTCCTCGGGCTTGAGGCCCGAGCGGAAGACGATCTTGTTGAACCACTCGTCACCGACGCCCTCGTTCGGGCACGTCACGAACTCCTTGCTGCCTTCGCCCTTGCGCAGCGTTTGCTTGACGATCGCGAACCGCTTCATGCCGATCCAGTCGGTCGGCTCCTGCGGCGTGACGCTCAAGTCCACCGGCAGGCTCTTCTGGAAGATGCGCAGCCCGCAGGCCGCCGGCAGGAACTCCCGGGAGGCCCAGGCGAGCTTCGGGTCGCGGGTGAACCACGCCACGGGCGCAATCGCCTCGAAGAACTCGGGATGCACAAGCGAGGGCGAGTCCCCGAAGCCGGTGGCCAGCCCGAGGTTGTTGACACAGCACTGGGCGATGAACTCGGCGTACGTGCGCGCGATGCCCAGATCGAAGAAACGCAAGTCGCGCGCCCCGCAGGCATACAGCATGGTGCTGTGCGGGCAGTAATTCAGGTAACCCGAGGCGTCTTCGAGGATCTGGTGGCTGTGGCACTGCCCGGCGAAGGTCGCCCGTGCCACGCTCATCCAATACGCGGTGTCGGGCAACTGGTAGTACTTGTCGAAGTACTGCCACGCCCGAAAGCTCATGGCGGCGGAGCTGGTGCCGTGGTTCTCATCCACGACCTGCACGAAGCCCTGCTTCACCAGTTCGTGCACAGCCCGCTTCTCGGGCCCCACCCGCGCATCGGCCAGCAGCGCGTTGGCAATCGCCAGCCGGTCCTCGTCGCTCCACACCGGCAGCTCCTCCAGCACATCCCACATCGGCGTCAGCACGCTGGCGACGCCCTCCTGCTCCGGCCCCGTCGCGGGCCGGGTCAGCAGCGCCCGGTTGGCGTCCACGAGCTGCTTCATCAGCGGCGGCAGGTCGGCGTTGCCGGTGCGCAGCCACGTGTCGCCGAGGCGAGCGAGTGCGGCCATCAGGCTCAGGAAGTTGCCCCCCTGGCTGGCGATGAGGCGCCCCTGCTCGTCCATGAAGCCTCCCGCCTGCAGGAACGTGCGGAAGTACGTGAGGTCGCTGTATTGCGGTTGGCGCTTGGAGCCGGCGGCGTCCGGCGGCGGGGGAAAAAAGCGGAGTGTGACAGGGGTGAACTTCACCTCATTGACGGGCTGCGGGAGCACGACCTCGCCACGGGGCGGCACGTGCCTGGACAGGAAGCCCTGCACTGCCAGTCGCACACCTGCCTCGTCCGATCCCGCCAGCTCCAGCACGTTCACGCCGGTGGCGAAGGGGTCGTGCACCGTGCGGACGACGCTGCCGCCGGGGCCGGGGAACAGGGAGTCTTCAGCGACGTAGCCCTGTCCCCACAGCACCGCCAGCAGACGATTGGTGTTGACATTGCCCAGCGCCACGAGGTGGCGCTTCCCGGCCCGCGCCAGGTCAAGCGCCCAGTGCTCGGAGACCAGATCGGTGTCGCGGATGGTCTCGGGCTTCGCGCCATGCGTCGCCAGCGCCGCGGCCAGCTCCTCCCCCACTGGGCGCAGGCCCTCGGGGCACACGATGGCGCACCGGGCCTGCCCGCCGACGATCAGTTCGGTCCGCGGGACCAGGGGCTTGAGCTGCGTGATGGGCTGGGCCTGCGCGGGCAGGCAGGCCAACAACGTCACCAACGCCAGGAAGCTCCGCATGGCACGCCTCCGCCCCCCTCGATTCCCGATTCCCGATTCCCTACTTCGGCTTCTTCATCTCCGGCGTCCAGAGCTGGTCTCGCGTCACGCCCACGCTCTCGAGGACATCCATCATGTGGTGGATGCCGTCGAGGCTGTTGATGTCGTGGGCGTCCGTCGAGACGCTGATCTTCACCCCGCGCTGGGCGATGCTCGCGATGTAGTGCCGGTAGGACTCGCGGAAGGCCTCGCCATACTGGGCCGCGGTGAAGAAGGCCGAGTGGTTCGCCTCGATGGCGGTGCCATGGGCTAGCGCTGCGTCGGCGATCTCCCGGGCGTGCCAGTCAGGGATCTGTCCCATGTCCGTCAGCCACTCCATCGGCCCGCCCGGCTTGAACTCCCCGGCCCCGAACCACCACGGATGCACCAGCACGTCCACCAGCGGGTTGGCGATGACTTGCAGCATCAGTTGGTGCTGCAGATCGATGATTGCGGACTTGTCCGGCTCGCTGAAGTATGACGTGTGCGGCCCGCCGATCACGGTCTCAAAGCCGCCCTGGGCCAACTGCTCGCGGTCAATGGACACCGCCCCCGTGTCCTTGTTGATGACATTGACCTCGACCCCGAAGTAGATCTTCATCCGGCTGTTGATCTGGGCGAGGTCCTGCTTGATCAAGTCGTGCTTGGGCAGGAACTCGGGGGCGTTGAGGTGGTCGGTGATGGCGATGGCCTCGAGGCCAAGACCCTCGCAGCGCTCCACGAGCGCGGGGACGGTCATGGTCTCATTGGCACAGCGCAGATACGTGGTGTGAATGTGGAAGTCGAACGGTGCGGGCATTGTGTCTCCTTGCGTGTCAGGGCGGGGTGTCGGCACAGCCGACGGGGCCCCGCCGTCTGGGATAGGTACAGGGCGCGACAAAGGGCGGGGGCGCCGTCGCCTGCACCGACGCCCCGCCCTGGCATGGGCCTACATCCGTCCGGGGATCATGTTCCCGGGGTTCAGAATCCAGTTCGGGTCCAACACTTGCTTCACCGCGGCGATCTGGCGCAGGCCGTCCTCGCCGTACATGATCTGCAGGTACGGCACGTTCCGGCCGTTCACCTCGGCCGTCTTCTTGCCGAGGCCGTGCTCGGCGGAGATGGTCCCGCCCAGCGCCGCGGCCTGCTGCGCCAGCCCGGCATACAGCCGCTGGGCCACGGTCAGCTCTTCGGTGTTGCGCGCCAGGAAGTTGAAGTGCAGGTGGTAGTTGCCCAGGTGCCCCCAGGTGGCGGTGTGCTCGCCCTCATGGGGGAACTGCGCGCGGAAGGAGTCGGCGGCCTCGATGCTGAGTGCCAGCAGCTTCGGGAACTGCTCGGCGGGCACGGCAAAGTCGGTGCCGAGCTTGTAGCTCCCCTGCCGCCGCAGGTAGGCGTTCACGCCGTCGGGCAGCGAATGCCGGAAGTCCTTCTGCTCCTGGCGCTCGGCGGCATCCTCGGCGAACCAGTCCTGCGCGACGTGGTTCTCCTCGAGCGCCACCAGCAGCGCCTCGGCGTCGTCCATGCTCCCGGCGATCTCGGTGTAGATCGCGGCGGCATAGTTGCCGCGCACGGTCGGGTGCTGCATGAAGTTCAGGGCGTGCCCGTCAAAGTACTCGATGGACAGCACTGGCAGCCCCTCCGCCTTGGCCTGCCGCAGGTCCGCCACGAAGCCGAAGGCGTCCTCCAGGCTGCTGAAGAAGGCGATCTCGGCGATGATCTCCCTGTCCAGGCGCGCCAGCTTCAGCCGCGCCTGCGTAACGACCCCCAGAATGCCTTCGGCTCCCACGAACAGGTCCACCAGGTCCATGTCCGGGGCGGCGTAGAGCCCGGCGGCGTTCTTCACGGCCGGCATGGGATAGGTCGGTATGGGGATGTCCAGGTCGCGGCCGCCCACGGCGAAGCGCAGGCGGCCGTCGCGCGCCGTGACGTCGCCGCGCTCCACGGTCAGCGGCTCACCTGTCGGCAGCACCAACTCCAGGGCCTCAACCCACTGCCGCGTCGCGCCATAGTGGAAGGTCCGCGCCCCCGAGGCATTGGTGGCGATGCTGCCCCCCAGCGTCGCGGTGCGCTCGGTGGGATCGGGCGGGTAGATCACTCCGGCCGGCAGCATCCCCCCCAACAACTCCAGCGTGAGCCCCGTCGGCGCCACCGCCTCCAACCGTTCCTCATCAAGCAGGATGCTGTACGTCCGCCCGAACTGCTCGTGCTCGACACGTGGGGGGTCTGTCCCCGCAGAGGGCTGACCCCGCAGGGCCTCCCCCTCGGGGTCAGCCCCCTGCGCGAGCGGCGCCGCCGCTCTCTCCGGGGACAGACCCCTGGCTTCTCGCATCTCCGCGGTGCTCAGCACCCAGCCCCCGCCGGTCGCTACCCGCCCGCCCGTCAGGCCGGTGCCCCCGCCCGAGGTGGTGACAGATACGCCCCGCGCGTTGGCATCGCGCAGCAACTGTGCGACGTCGTCCACGTTCTCGGGGAAATACACCGCCTCGACACCGGCGGCGTGGAAGGCCCCGCCCTCGTCGGTCTCAAACTCCGCTATGGCGTCTGCGTCTTGTTTGACCAGCATTAGCCTGACAACACCATTCCCATCCCGAACAGTATGCCGAACGCCGCGACGGCCAGCACCAAAACCGTGCCCCAGAACTTCATGGCCCAGTTGTGGCAGGTGTGCGTCGTGCCATCGGGCAGTTGGACCTTCCACAGTTCCAGATAGGGGATCGGGTAGCGCCGGTACCAGCCGCGCATCACCACATCCTGCCCGATGAAGCTCTCCGCGCGGAAGAGGCCGAACAGGAACTCCAGGAGGCGTAGCGGCTGCCGGTAGTCGGTGGTCATGAAGCCGCTGCCATCGTGGATGACGAGGTCCTCACTCCAGTAGAGCCCCGGGATGCCGCGCCCGATGACCTTGCCCCGCAGCGTCACCGGCTTGCAGCGAATGTGCGACACTTTGACCTCGCCCACCACGTCGGCGATTCGGGCCGACGGGAACTCCTGCTTGGGGTAGGCGAACCCAAGGCGGACCAGGTTGCACAGGGCCCAGCCGGCCACAGCCACCGCTCCGACCAGATACCAGCTCTCCTCCTTGACCCCTGTCATGGTCAGGGCCCCGATGCCCGCCACGAGGAACCCCAGCAGGGGCAGGTAGTTGAACAGCAGGTCGGTGGCGAAGTCGTCCCAGTAGCTCTCCGGCTTGGTGTCGGGCAGGTCGTACATGGGCCGCTGCCCGATCGCCGTCGCCAGCCGGTCCAGGTGCCCCAGGCGCTTGGCCGGCAGCGGGTGTGAGGACGATAGCTCGGCCACCGTGGCCCAGGGGTTCCACAGGTCCCAGCGCATCGCGTTCAGCGCCGTCCGGTGGTCGTACGACCGGGTGCTCTCCTGGTATCCACCGGCCACCGCCAGGGCCATGGAGCTGCCGTACTTGGGGTCGAAGATGCCCATCATCTTCGCGCCCCCGGCCGCCACCACGGACACCTCCGCCTGCTTCTTCTTGTCGGCCACCGCCGGGGCCGTGCGCGCCAGGCCGTAGGCGATCTTCACCAGCGCCGAGGCCAGCGCATTCGGGTTGCGGGTGACGACGGCCGAGTACTGATCGGCGTAGTACTCGCGCACGCGCGACAGGAACAGCACGATGTACTCGCTGATCAGATACGCGATGTACGAGGCAATCGCCACGGCCACGATGGCCCCGGCGTTCTTGCCCCGGCCGCGCCCGGCCCGGATGCCGAACCGATAGATGATGTACAGCACCAGCGGCACCGTCGCCGCCACCGTCATCACCACGAAGTCCCAGTGGGCAATGTGCCCCAGCTCGTGCGCCATGACCGCCTCGGTCTCGGCCTCGTCGCACATCTCCACCAGCCCGCGCGTCAGCACCAGCCGCGCATCGCTCGGCCAGTGGCCGAAGCAGAAGGCATTGGGGTTGCCGTCCTCGATGATCCCGAACCGCGGGACGGGCAGCCGCCGCTGCAAGCACATCTCGCGCAGTCTGCTGCCCAGCTGCGGACTCACCGTCTCCGGCGCGACCCAGTTGATCTTCAGGATCCACTGCAGGATTGTCGGCGAGATGGCGAACTGCAGCGCCGACATGCCGATGGCGATGCCCAGCGCCAGCGGCAGGGCCGTGGCGGTGGGCAGATCGGCGGCGTACAGCGCCGCCACCAGTACGGCAAACAACAGCCCGAACAGCACGCCCAGAACGGCAAACGAGCGAAACGCGAGGTTGAGCACCTCGGCCCTCCTTCTCAGGGCACGATCCGCACGTAGTCCAGCGCCACCGCTGCTCCCGCCACATCGGTCGGGTCCAGCCGCAGCCCCCTCAGATAGCCCTCCCACCCCGGCGCCTGGCTCAGGTCGAGCCGGTACTCGTGGACGGCCCCATCTGCGACTATGTCGAATGACAGACTGTGTTCTACAGTGAGCTTGCGCAGGCTGGTGCGCCACCAGAGCCGCCCCTGCTTGCCTGCTGATGCCGCCAGCCCGATCAGCGCCGTCTTGTACGGCCGCGTGTCCAGCATCGTGTCGCCGCCAAACATCGCGGGCTGGTCGCTGTCGGTACGGCCGGTAAGCTGCCCGTCGAGGATGCGCAGCACGCTCATGCCCATCGCCGACGTCCAGGTCTCCTTGGTGTCAAACTCCCAGGTCCGGGGCGGCGCCGGATAGGAGCGGTCATACGGCCCCATTCCCACCTCCCCCGGCAGCACCAACCGCGTGTCGTGGAGGGGCCGGCTACCAGCCGGCCCGCCGTCACCGGCGCTGGCCGCCACCCCCGTCGCCGCCGCCAGCGCATCGAGCCACCGCGTCCCCTCCGGCCGGCAGGGCTCGAGCCCCGGTGTGCCGTTCCAGTCCCCCGCGATCACCACCGGCAGGGCCAGGCTGTCGGGGCGTCGGCCTCGCAGCAGCGCGATCCGCAGCAGCATCTGCAGACGCTCGGGCGTCAGGTCGGCCTGCCACGCCGGCTGCAGGCACAGCACGTGGGGCACTTGCCGCTGCGTGGCGTCCTCCCAGGCTTCCAGCACGGGCTGGCACGCCGCCACGAGGTCCTCGGTATGCAGGTCGGCCGCTGCCACATAGCCTGCCGTCTGCAGCAGTTCTGCAGACGCCATGTTCAGCGGCATGCACGCCACCAGCGCCACCGCACCCTCGGCCGCCACGGCCCGCAGGTCGCTCAGGCCCCACCCCTCGCGGCCCCGCTGCAGGGCCTGTCCCACGAGCAGCACAGGCTTGCCCTGGTGGCGCAGGTAGTTCGGCTGGGCCATGATCGGCGCCAACTCGGCCAGCAACTCTCGCGCGGCGTCGGCGGTCGGCACCGGGTCGGTCCAGCGCAGGCACAGCCCGGCTTGCCGCGCCAGCCGCGACCCCAGGAAGGCGTCCAGCACCCTCCCCTCGTCCTTGCGCACGTCCACGATGAAGCCGCTCAGGCCGTGCTCCAGCCCCCACTTCACCTGCCAGTCCACGACCTCGGGGTCGAGGGCATAGTCGCCCAGGTACGGTCGCCGGTACAGCATCCGGTCCAGGATCGCCGGGCCCATGCCTGGCGGCGGTGGCTCGTGCAGGTGCGCGTACAGCGGCTGCGCACCCTTCGCCGTCGGCGCCGGCACACGCTCGGCCACCGGGATGCCGGACGCCGGAGCCGGCTCCAGTCGCAGGTCCTCCTGCAGCGTCCGGTCGCCGTAGTCGGCCCGCAGGTGCACCGTGCCCGGGCCGGACGCCTTCGCCAGCCACGTCACGGGCTCGGGCACACCGTGCGGCAGGCGCTCGACCACCGAGACGCCGTCCGGAATGGAGATACTGTCATCGGCGGTCACGCTGACGCGGATTGGTCGCGCCTCCACGCCACCCTCGTTCTGTAGCACCCACACGAACCGGAAGGCCCGCCCCGCCTCGATGGCGGGCTCCACCGGCCCCGCGAACGCCGTGCGCAGGTCCGCCGGCCCTTGCGGCGCATTGCTCAGCCGCAGGTCGTGGACCAATACCTCCGGCGTAGTGGCGCGATTCATCGCGCCTTCAGCCCCCACTGCCAGCGCCAACCCGGCCAGGTCCCCGTTCCACGACTCCTCATCGCTGCAATGCATGTTGTAGGTGTGCCGCCCCGGCCGCAGGGCCAGCGTCGGGCCGTGCAGACCGCGCTGCACGGTCGTGGCCCACTGCAGTTGCATGGACACAGGGTCGCGCACGGTCAACTCGAGGCTCAGCCACTCGTAGCGGTACGTCGGTACCGCCAGGGGCGGCGAAGCCAGCACGACGTCGCGATCCATCAGCCGCATCTGCGTGCCATCCACCCCGGGGCGCAGCACCGCTACCCCCAGCACCGGTAGCCACTGCCCGGCCTGGGCGGGGTTGTCGAACTGCCACTGGGCCTGGCCCGTTGGCTCCGCGTCCGGCCCCACCAGGCGCACGGTGCGCAGCCGCAGTTGCAGCCCGGGCGGCCCCATGAGGCGCAGCCCCGTCACAGTCCGCAGGTTCTGCCAGTGCGGCAGCAGGCGCAGATCATGGTTCTGCCCGTCAGCGGGGACCTGCACCGGGAGGGCCCCCTGCCAGCCCGTCGCTGCCCCCGTGCGGCTCTCGCCCTGCCACACCAGGTGGATCGGCCCGGCGCTGCGGACGCTCAGCGAGAGCTCGATGGTCTGGAAGGCCTGCGTGGGGACTTCCAGGGCCGGCGAGCGCAGCGACACGCCCTCATCCGAGCCCGGCCACAGCGTGCCCTCAGCGCTCGTCTGCGGCATGGAGGTGGCTTCATCGCGCCAGCCGGCCAGCCCCTTGGCGAAGTCCCATGACGCCAGCGTCTTCGCAGGCGCCAGGCTGCAGATGCAAGCGATCAGGGCCACGATCAGCAATGGGATCCGCATGGGCATGAAGATCTGGTTCCGCATCAGAATCACATCAGTGCCGGCGTCCCGCCGGCCCAGGCCCCTCTCCACTCCCGTTCCCTATCGGCCGCCCCAATCCCTCCGCCCGCGGGAAGAACCCCTCCGCCCATGGCCGGCGAGACGCCGGCACTGGGCGGAGGTATGCCTCCCGCCTCCCGCCTCCCGCCTCCCCAATCCCCAATCCCCAATCCCCGATCCCGCCTCCCCGACAAACGTTTGACTCCAACTGCATAACCTGCTTATGATTAGGCACCCAACCGACGCACCATGAGGCGAGGACACGGGATGATCTATCTCGACCATTCAGCAACCACCAAGGTTGATCCCGAAGTGCTGGAGCAGATGCTCCCCTTCTTGCAGGACCAGTTCGGCAACCCCAGCAGCGTCTACCGCCTGGCGGGTCAATCGCGTGCAGCCATGGACCGGGCGCGCGAGCAGGTTGCCGCGCTCATCAACGCCGACCCGCGCGAGATCATCTTCACCGGCGGCGGCTCCGAAGCAGACAACCTGGCCATCAAGGGCTATGCCTGGGCCCACCAGGACAAGGGCAAGCATCTGATCACCTGCGCCATCGAGCACCACGCCGTCTTGCACGCCTGCGAGCGCCTGCAGAAGATGGGCTTCGAGGTCACCACGCTGTGCGTGGACCAGCACGGCATGGTGGACCCCCAGCAGGTGGCCGAGGCCATTCGCGACGACACGCTCCTGGTGACGATCATGCACGCCAACAACGAGGTCGGCACGGTCGAGCCGGTCGAGGAGATCGCGGCGCTGTGCCACGAGCGCGGTGTGGCCTTCCACACCGACGGCGTGCAGTCGTTGGGCCGCATCCCCATTGACGTCAAACAGATGGGCGCGGACATGATGGCCTTCTCGGCCCACAAGATCTACGGCCCCAAGGGCGTGGGGGTGCTGTACCTGAAGAAGAGCACGCGGGTCTGGCCGGTCATTGACGGCGGCGCCCAGGAGCGCGGTATCCGTTCGGGCACCGAGAACGTCGCCGGCATCGTCGGCATGGGCCAGGCTTGCGAGCTGCTCAGCCGCCGCATGGACGAGGACAATGCCCGCATCTTCGCGCTGCGCGAGCGCCTCAAGCAGGGCATCACGGACCGCATCGAGTACCTGCTGTACACCGGCCACCCCGAGCAGCGCCTGCCCAACATCGCCAGCTTCTGCTTCCGCTACATCGAGGGTGAGGGCATCCTGCTGAGCCTGGACGCCTACGACATCTGCGCCTCCTCGGGCTCGGCCTGCACCTCGGGTAGCCTCGACCCCAGCCACTGCCTGATGGCCATGGGCTTCCCCCATGCCATCGCCCATGGCAGCTTGCGCCTCAGCCTCGGCCGCGAGAACACCGAGACCGAAATAGACCGCGTCGTCGAGGTCCTGCCGGGCATCATCCAGCGTCTGCGCGAGATGTCGCCCCTGTACGGTGACGCCCGCCGCAACGGGGAGGTCTAGCCCCCGTGGCCCGGCTGCTGCCCCTGGGCGCTATGCTCCTGCTGCCCCTGCTCGCCGGCTGCGGCTCGGGTTCGGGTACGGTGACGGACGGGACGACGTACTTCGTGGTGTCCCGGCCGGCATCTGCCGACAGTGACTCCTATCTCCTGCCGCTGACGGACCCGGACGACATCGCCCACGCCCGCGCTCTGATCGCCGATCGCGCGGCCGCAGGGGCGCAGATCGTCGTCGCCCGCATCGAGCGCGGCAGCAGCGACGGCCTGACGGACAACCGCGACCTGCTCAACGAGGGCCGCCGCTGGTCGTGGCACGTCAGTGAGTTCCTGGGCTTCGCCGAGGCCACCATCGAGATCCTGGACGGCAACCCCAGCTACGTCGAGGCCAACCTGGACGAGTGGATGCGTATCACCGGGGGCGAGATCGGCTTCTGGAGCTACACCGTCACGCGCGAAGTCAGTCCCTCGGAGCTATGACCCGGCCGATGAGCACTCCTGACCAGCCCTCCGTCACCGCGGCCGACATCGTCGCCGGCCTCCGCGACCTCGGCCTGGCCCTCGGCGACCTCGTACAGGTCCACTCATCTCTCAGCGCCTTCGGGTACGTCGAGGGTGGCGTGGATACGGTCGTGGATGCCTTACTGGAAGCCGTCGGCCCCGAGGGTACGGTGATGGTGCCGACCTTCAACCACGGCGCCGTCGACATCTTCGACCTGGACACCAGCCCCTCCACCAACGGGGCGATCACCGAGGCACTCCGTCGCCGCCCGGAGGCCCACCGCAGCCTACACCCGACCCATCCGACCGCCGCCATCGGCCCGCTCGCCCAGTTGCTGACGCGCGACCACCTCGCCGCCGGCACCTTCGGCCTGATCTCACCCCTGGGTAAGCTCGCAGCGATGGGCGGCAAGGTCCTGCTGCTGGGCGTGGGGATGAACGTGAACACGATGGCACACCTGGGGGAGACGCTGTACGGTGTGCCGTGCTTCATTGAGGGTTGGCCGCGCCGCCTGGTGGACATGCAGGGCCGCATCGTCCCGGCGGTGGGCCTCTACTGGCGCAACGGCCCGTGCCGCGTCGAATGGGACGCGCTCGAACAGGCTCTCCGCACCCGCAGCCTCATCCGCGACGGGCGCATCGGTAACGCTGAGACCCACCTGATGCCGGGCGCCGAAGTCCTCGGCGCCACGGTCCGCCTCTGCCAGCAACTCTGCCCGACCTGCGAGACCCGCCCCCGCATCGTCGAGTAGCGGGCACCGCGACCAGGCCGTCGCCGTTGGGCCGTCGCCGTTGGAGGGGCCGGCTATCAGCCGGCCCGCCGTTACTGGGACCGCGGGCATCCTGCCCGCGAGCCGTAGCCGTAGCCGTAGCCGTTGCCGTTCCGCCTCCCCCTACAGCGCCTTCTCCGGCAGCTTCTCCGCCTGCACCGCCGCCTCCAGCGCCGCCATCGTCTTCTGCATCTCCTCCCGCCCCTTCTGCGCCCGGAAGACGATCCCACCGTCGGCCGGCCAGCCGCCCGGCACGCACCGTCCGCCCCCGGCCTCCAGGATCGAGCGGTCGAACATCTTCTCGATCTGCGTGTAGTCCCCGGCCAAGCGCCTCAGCCCGTCCAGCACCGGCTGCAGCTTCGCCGGCCGCTCCGCCGGCGGCAATGCCCCAAGCTGCGGCCACAGTTCCACAAGCTGCTTCGTGAGCAGGACCCGCCGCGCCAGCGTGTCGTGGATGTGCACATCATGGGCCATGAAGTCCAGCGTCACCGTGTTGCGCGTGGCGAGCTTCCGCAACTCCGCGATGGCCGCATCGGCCCGTGCGCAGAACCCCTGCAGCCGCTGCGCCTCCGCCGCCAGGTCCGGCTTCGCGGCCAGCGCCTCCGCCGTCTTGGCCAGCGGCACGGCCAGCATCTCCTCGAGCACGCGGTTGTTGCTCCAGAAGCCCTGCTCCTTGCGCTGGCCATACGGCTCGTGCATGGCCTGCAGCACGGCTGCGTCCAGGCCATCCGGAGCGGCTGCGGGTGGCACCCCGAACCACTGCCGCGCAAACCGCCAGCGGAAGTCGCCGGCGTCCGACGCCGCCGAGTTCCACCCGCACTGCCCGCTGAACACCACGCCATACAGGTTCAACTCGAAGATGTTCCGCCCGCCCCAGATGCCGTGCACCCACGTGCAGGTGCACTCGCCCGGCACCTGCCGTGCGACACCGGCCGCGAGGAACCCGCTGATGTTGCCGAAGGTGTTGTTCCAATCATCGCCACCGTTGTAGTACCGCGTCACAGCCGGCGTGGCCCATGTGTTGGCAAACCCCTCCTCCTGCAGCCGTCGCAGCGTGGGGTAGCTCGATTGGTTCCCGTAGTGCCAGTCGAACACGACGATGTCCTTGGCCAGCTTGTCTTTCGCCTCGTCGGTGTAGCCCTGCTCGTGCCACCAGATCATCATCCCGCGCTTGCGGTCGGCGAGCATCTGGTGGATCTTCATCATGTGCTCGGCGTACAGCCCCGGCTTGCCAACCGCCTCGGCGCGCGCCTTGCACTGGTCGCACTTGGCGAAGCCATGCCCGAATTCATCGCCCCCGACATGGATCGCGTCGGCGCACGGGAACGCCTGCAGCAGTTCATCGAACAGGTCGCCGAGGAACGTGAAGGTCTCGGGGTTGCTGGAGCAGTAGACGTCCCCGCTCTCCTGCAGATGCTTCAACTCCGGATGGGACAGTACGCTCCCCGAGTGCCCGAGCGTCTGCTGCTGGGGCACCAGGCGCATGCCATGCTGCATGGCGTACTCACTCAGCAGCTTGCCCTTCTCGATGGTGAAGCCATTGCGCCCCTTGAGGGCCAGGAAGGGGTACTTCTCATAGAAGAACCCCGCCCCCTCGAAGTAAGGCATGATGTAGTTGATCTTCACGGCGGCCAACTCACGAATGACGCGCTTCCAGTACTCCACATCCACGACCTGGAACGCCCCCTGGTCAATGGCGACCATCACCAGCCGCCTGGGGATATCGGGCCAATCCACCACCTCACAAGCCGGAGCCGTGGCCGTAGCCGTTCCCCCTCCCTTCAGGGAGGGGGCAGGGGGTAGGACGCCGTTGCCGTTCCCCTCTCCGGAGCGCAGCGCAGCGGAGCGAGGGAGAGGGGTAGGGGTGAGGACGCCGTTCGCCCGCCGCCCCACAATCCGCTCCACGCACAGCAGCATCAGCGGCAGCCACATCGGCACTGCCCGCACCGTCGGCAGCAGCATCCAGCCCACCATGAACCCACACAGCAGGAAGGGCATCACGCCGACCAGCGCCGCCGTGCGCCGCAGGTGCAGCGCCCGGAGGAACAGGAACATGAACCAGCCGCCCATCTGCAGCGACAGCAGCGCCGCCCAGCCGAAGGCGTGCTCCGGGGGCATCAGCATGAAGAGCCAGGTCTCGGGGTAGAAGCAGGCCGATTGGTTGTTGGCCACAAACGGCATGCCGCAGTTGGTGTACGGGTTCCACAGGGGGATGGTGTTCTGACGCAGTTGCTCA
>JAJFUB010000028.1 GCA_021372615.1 bacterium
CCGCACACGACGCGGCACCCACGGCCTGTTCCTTCTACAAACCTCAGTAATCATATCACAACTGGACGACCTGGTGTGTGCGGGCTGCTTCACGCAGCTTGAGCACGACCTCGGTCATGCGGAAACAGTCGTCGGCCGGGACCTCACAGGCCTCGTCGCCCTGGATGGACTTGACGAAGTTGGCGAACTGGCGGCCCGCCGGGGGCAAGGGCAGCTCGCGCGGGCCCTCGTCCGCAGTGATCAGCGTCACCTGCGTTCCGGCGGCCAGGGACTCGATGACCCCCTTGTTGCCGGCCAGGCGCAGGCGGTCGTCGCCGTGGGTCGGCGCGGCCGCCGGGCGGCAGTAGTCCAGCCGGGCGCCGGCCGAGGCCCCGTTGTCCAGCTCCAGCGCCAGGCAGGCGTTGTCCTCCAGGTCCCGGATCTCCGGGTGCCCCGTGTTGGCGCAGAAGGCCGCCCCGCGCACGAACTGTCGGCCCGACGTCCAGGAGATCAAGTCCAGCGCGTGGATCCCGATGAAGGGGATGATGCCGCTGAAGGTGCGCCGGTCGCGCTGCCAGGCGGGGCGATTGCCCAGGCGGTATGACTTCTGCATCGCGCCCTGGCAGATGTCGCCGATCAGCCCCTCCTGCACGCACTGCCGCAGCAGCCGGTAAGCCGGCTCGAAGCGCATGGTGAGCAACATGCTCACCTGGATGCCGCCCTGCACCGCGGCCTGCCGCACGGCCGCCAGTTCCTCCAGGTCGAAGGCCAGGGGCTTCTCGGCCAGGACATGCACGCCGCGCTCGGCGCACGCTCGGATGATCTCGCCGCGCTGGCTGTCCACGCCCGACTCGCCCACGACGTCCACCTGCTCGCGGTCGAGCAACTCGCGGTAGTCCGTGTAGGTCTTCGTCTCGGCGTCGGCAGTGGGCCACTTGGGGACCCCGGCCAGCACCTCCGGGTTGTCGTCGCAGACGGCCACCAGACGGCTGCCCGTCTCCTTGAGCCCCTCGAGGACCGTCCCATAGTGGCCCTTCAGGCCAATCAGCGCCACATTCACGGTGCATGTCTCCTTCGGGTGGAGCAGGGCAGTTCGGCGGCAGCGGCGAAGACACCTCCCCCGCTGCTGCAACGCCTTCCCGGGTCCGGAAGGCTCTCGCCGCCCGGGAAGGACCGGCGAACCGCGGCGGCGAATTGCCTTACCCTTCGCTGCGCCGTTACCGAGAGGAGTCCGTCGTGGAGCATACCACCAACCTGAAGGACCTGCTGCCACTCATCATCTTCATGGTGGCCATGTTTGTGCTGTTCTACTACATGATCATCATGCCCGCCAAGCGCAACCAGAAGCGCCACCAGGACCTCGTGACCTCCATCAAGGAGGGGGATGAGATCATCACCGCCGGCGGCATCTACGGCAAGATCGTCAAGCTGCGCGACGACTGGGTAGAGGTCGAGGTGGCGCCGAACGTGCGGATGAAGTTCGACCGCCGCGCCATTCGCCGCCGGGCCGAGGAGAAGGGGTAGGCCATGTCGGGACTGCTGATGTGGGTGCCGCTAGCCGTCTCGCTCATCGCCCTGGCTGCCGCCGGGCTGGCGCTGTGGCAGGCCAAGCAGGCCAAGGCCCTGGCTACCCCCACCCCGGAGATGCAGCGCCTGGAGGCGCACCTGGCTGAACCCGCGGGGCAGCAATTGCTGGCCCAACTGCTCTCCCAGGTGCAGGCACAGGAGGGGCGGCTGCGCGAGCTGGAGTCAGCCCGCGAGCAGATTCGCAACCAGCTACGCGGGGCCGTCCAGCGCGTCGGGCTCAAGCGCTTCAACTCCGAGGAGGGCGTCGGCGGCAACCTCAGCTTCGCCCTGGCCCTGCTCGACGCCCGCAACCACGGGATGATGATTACCTCGATGTACAGCCTGCAGTCCTGCCGTGTCTTCCTGCGGGGGATCGTCAGCGGCAAGGCCGAGATGCCGCTGACCGAAGAGGAGCAAGAGGCGCTGGAGATGGCGCTGAAGGGCTAGCCCGCGACGCAGCGCCCACGGCCCGGGCGTCTACCGCGGCGCCTTGTCCGGCGGCATGCGGTCCAGGGCGCGCAGCAGCTCCTCGGCGCTATAGGTGACGTCCAGCTCCACCCCGAAGGCCTGGGCCGTGGCGCGGTCCTTGGCCAGCAGGTCCACGGCCTCGCACTCGTCCGAGCGCTTCGGGCAGGGGACCTTCAGGCACAGGTCATCACAACCCATGACCACGCGCACGGGCTGCTGGGGGTGGTCCACGATGCGCTGGAGCAGCTCGTCGTGGCGCTCGGCGAACTCGGGCGTGTAGCCCTGCCGGACGCCGAACATCAGCCGGTAGTTGTGCTCGTGGGCATACCGGTACAGGTTGATGAGATGCTCGCCGCGCAGCGTGATCGTGTCTGCCATGGGGCGCCTCCAGGGCGTGCTGAGGGTCCGGTCTACAGCCCCGCCTGCTTGAGATACCGCTCCCGCTCCCGGCGCGCGCGGGCCAGGTACTGGGTCCAGGTCTCCAGCTCGAACTCCGCCACGATGTCCTCCACCGTGACCTCATCCATCAGGGAAGCCAGCGTGAAGTGGGCCTCGGGGTAGTGGTTCTCGATCTCGACGCCCGGCCCGTACTTCTTGAGAATCTCCGGGAACTTGTTCTGGTTGTAGTCCAGGTGGAAGAGCATCCGGTCGGCGTTGATGACCGTCGAGAGCAGTGGCGGCAGCAGCCCGGCGCGGACCTGGTTGTCTTCCCAGCCGGAGCTGCCCAGGAAGCGGCCGGCCATGTCCACGATGTAGCTACGCGCTGAGCAACTCGACACGATGTAGAAGCCGAAGTCCCGCGCCCAGTGCAGCAGCCGCTCCCCGCCGATGAAGGCCGACACGAAGCACACAACGCGCGCTTCGTGGGCCGCGAGCCGCTGGCCGACCTCGACGAACTTGAGGTCGAAGCAGATGGCGGCGCCGAGCTTGCCGAAGTCGGTGTCGAAGGTCGGGGCGTCGGTCCCCGGCACAATCCCCGCCTCCATCTCGCCGATGGTCGGCTGGAACTTGTGGTACTTGCCCAGAATCTGTCCCTCGCGGTCCAGGAAGCAGGCGGTGTTGTAGAGCGTATCGCCATCGCGCTCCAGCAGTGGCACGCAGACAACCATCTTGTGCCTGGCGGCGATCTCAGCGGCCCGGTCGGTCAGCGGCCCGGGAATGGCCTCGGCGTTCTCGGGCCACTGTTCCCACGGGATGCCGCCCATGTTGAAGGTCTCGGGGAAGACCACCAGGTCGGGTTTGGCCAACGCGGCCTGCTCCAGGTAGTCGGCCATCTTGTCGCGGGTGCGGGCATGGAAATCCGCCCCCTGCTCGACGCCCTGGTAGGCGACGGTGGTGACGCGGATGAAGCGGGCCATGGGATGGGCTCCTGAGACGAGATGATGTGCCGGATGGTTCCCTCCGGCTCGTGTCCTGTCCTGCGCAACATTACGGCGTCACCGTGAATGACGCCGCGCCCTTCGTTCCCGTCGCCAGGTCGGTCGCCACGATCTGCCACTTGCCGGGCGTGTCGTTGAGCGCGAGCTGGAAGCTCCCCCGCGCGACATCCTGCGTCGCCGCCAGTTGCGCGCCGTAGTAGCTCCGTAGCGTCCCCGCCGGGTCGGTGACCTCGACGCCGAAGGCGCGGGGCAGCTTCGTCTTCTGGCCGAGCGCTGCCACGGTGTACTGCACCTGCGCCCCGGGGGCCAGCTTCGTCGCTGACGCCTGCACCCGCACCGCGGCTACCTGCTCGGGCAGCAGCGTCAGCAGCCGCGCCTCGCCGGCGGTCATCTCGAAGCTGAGCCGGCCCGTTCCCACGTACTTGCCCTGGCGAGCATCATAGACCTGCATCCCGAGCTTCTGCACCGTGCTTACGGTGCACCCGCCGGGCTTCGTGTCCCGCAAGAAGCCAACGTAGTGCGCCGCCCCGTTCACGAAGTGCCGCACTTTGACCCTGTGGCCGCTCGATACGCTGACCTCGCAGTATGATTCTGCCCCGATGGAGTCGAAGACCGTGTGCACGAACGCAGACAGGACGTTCTCTGCACCCAATTCCTGCCGGCGCGGGTAGCTGTTGAGGAACATGTTGAGCAGGATGGCCCCACCCTTGCCGTACTGGTTGAGGATGTAGGCTGGCTTACCGGCGATGTCCGCCCGCGCCTTGCCCGTGGTCAGTGTCAGCGACGGGCTGGCGCAGTAGTCGTCCACCTTCAGTCCCCTGAGGGCTAAGTCTCCCTGCAGCATCTTCTCCACGCCATCCGGCTTGCTCGCGATGCCGAAGACCTCATCCAGCGCGCCCTGCGGCAGCGTCCGGCAGTGCTCATCCATCAGCCCCGGGCGTCCATCGGCGATGACGACACCCCCTGCCTGCACGAAGGCCCGAATCGCCTCGACTTCCTTCGCGGAGAGCGCTTGCGAGTACGGCAGGATCAGCACCCTCGGCCGGGTGCCGGCTGCCTTGAACGTGGCCAGCTTCCCGTTCTCGATCTCCGCGTACGAGATGAAGTCCGCCTGCATGCCGCAGTCGTCAATCGCCCGCATCCAGCCGTCGCGGTTGTTGCGGAACAGGTCGTCATTGTCGCAGATGTACGCCGCATGGATGCTGGCCTGCGAGTAGTGCACCAGGACATCGGGCGGGCGGGCACAGAGGGCCAGCAGCAGCCCCAGCCCGGCCTGCTGGTCGCGGATGTCGCTCAGGCCGTCCGCCGCCGACTTGGGCAGCGTCATGTCGGGGTTGAGCATATAGTTGTAGACGAAGAAGCTGCCGCCCCGCGCCTGGTTGAGGAAGCGGTTCCACATCGTGTAGGACAGGTCGGGGTTCAGGCTGGCATAGCCCCACCAGGGCAGGCTGACCATCCCGAAGCTACGGTGCATCTCGCCGGTGTTCTGGTGGTCGTAGGCCTGGATGAAGTCCAGCGTGTGGGCCAGCCGCCACCAGTCGAAGCCGCCATACGCCTCGGCCGCCTGCGTCCCGGAGATGCCGATGCGCCCCTCCGGGTCGGTCTTGCGCACTTCGTCGCGCACGAACTTCATGTAGTCGGCGAAGGCGAACTCCATGTAGGTGCGGTGGTCGGCCCAGGGGGCGTAGTTGCCGCGCTTGGCCACCTCCAGCGCCGTCATCGGCATGACCTCATCCCAGGTGGCGAACTGGGTCTCCCACTCGCGGTTCAGGGCCGCCAGGTCGGCGTACTGCGTCTGCAGCCACTGGCGGAAGGCGGCGAGGCTGACGGGGCTGAAGTCAAAGTCGAAGGGGGTGGTGTAGTACGTCGTGCCCAGCTCATCGCCCAGGCAGTAGCCCATCGGCTTGAAGGGCGCGAGCACCTTCACCCGCTCGGCAATCTGCTTGGCCTGCTCCGCGCGCATGGCCGGGTCCTCCAGGGACACAGGGCGCACGAGGTACTGCTTGTCGTGGGTCTTGACGTACTGCTCCTGCAGGTCGTGGAAGCCCGGCTTGCCGTCGCGCCCCTGGCGTTCCGGCAGGCGCAGGGGGTTGCCGCCAATGCCGTAGGGCATGAGCCGGAAGCCGGCCTCGTAGTTGGAGCGGTTCTCCTCGGGCTGGAGCCAGCTGCTGCTGACCTGCACGGTGTCCAGGCCCATCCGGCGGCACTGGTCGGAGGCGACCTGGTGCAGGGAGTCCACGCTGTACGCGCCAGCGGGATTGCCCCACAGCGTCCACGTCATCGGGTTCCAGTCGCGGCGGGCAGTGCGCGTGGGCATGAGCAAGACCTGCGCCTGCTGCACCGAAAGCGGCTTGCCCTCGTCGAGCAGCACGGCGCGCACCACGCCCGCCTGGGCCAGCGGCTCGGGGACGGCGAGCGTGCCCGTGGCCTCGCTCTTGCCGGCCTCGACCGGCACCGTCTGGGTGGCCAGGAGACGCCCGAGAGCGTCGGTCAGCAACCACTGCAGAGTCAGCTTGCGCCCCGGGGCCGCGCCGGTCAGGCCCACCGTCGCCGCGAGCGTGTCACCGCCGCCGTAGCACTCTTTGTCCGTCTTCAGGTCTTTGAGTGTCGCGACCCACTGCATCGAGGGCTTGACCGCCCCGCTCCCCCAGGCCACCACCTTGCCGCCCTCGCGCAGGATGACGTCCACCAGGTGCAGCCCGCAGGTCATGCGCCCCGGCCACTTGGGGTAGATCGCCCCGACGCCTGTGGGGACCTGGCACTTGAGGGTGCTCTGGGCCTCAACCTGCCCGAACTCATCGCGGATCCCCACCCAGGCCTCGACCTGGCGGGCCGGGCCGGGGTTGTCCACCGTCACCCCGATGACGCCCTCGGTGCTGCTGCTGATCGGGTCGCCGGGCAACTGCCCGCTGACTTCCTTGACGCGCAGCTCCGGCTCGCGCCGTGCCGCCCAGAGCATCGCCCGCGCCAGCAGGCCGTAGTGGTAGTCCCAGTATGGGAACTGCTGCGTGGCGTTGCGCACCCACGGGGTGATCCCGTTGCTGTAGCTCCCAGGGCCCTGCCACGAGGTGTTGTAGCCCAGCCCCACGATGCGCCCCTTGCCCTCCTCGCGCACCGCCAGCAGCGGCCGGTCTCCGGCCAGCGCCAGCAACTCGCCGTTGGCCTTGTAGGCCGAGCAGCCCGTTTGCGGCAGCGCTTCCCACGGCAGTCCCGCCGTCAGCGCATGGTCGGCCGTCTTCTTCCAGGTCAGTTGGGGCAGGTTCGTCGGCTTGAACTGCGTCAGCGGCAGGAGCGCCTCGGCCTCGGCGGGCAGCTTGTTGGGCTGCACCCAGACCAGGCCCGTGCCGTTGCGGACCTTGGCGAAGATCGCGTCCAGCAACTCCTGGTCGAAGAACGCACCGGTCAGCCCGCCGATGAGGATCACGTCGTAGTCCTGCTTGAGCGCCGCACGGACGTAGCCCTGCGACTGCTTGAGGTTGATCTCGCGCGGCAGCAGGCCGATGGTGTAGCCCAACTCATAGGACGAGCCGACCGTCGGCGCGACGTAGTCCAGATCGAGACGCTGGGCCAGCTCGATCGTCTCGCGGCCCGTGAGGTAGCTGTTGATGATGAGCGCCCGGGTCTTGCCCCTGGCGTACGGCCGGGCCCAGGGCGTGTGCGGGGTGACGATCTCCCCGGACAGCTTCAGGTCGGGAGGAGCGTTGCCGGCGGTCGCCATCTTGTCCCCGAACTTCTCGCCCTCGCGCCCCAGGCGCTGCTCCAGCGGCTGCAGCGCGTACTGGCCGGTGGCCTGCCTCACGATGCAGGGCCGCTCGAACTCGAGCACGCTCTTGCCGCCGATCTCCACAACCGCCCGCACGACGTACGTGCCCGGGCCCGCAGGCTTGACGAAGGTGTCGGTCGAGGCACTGAAGGTCGGCAACGGTTTGAGCGTGAGCTGGCTTTCGGTTCTCTTGCTCTCCTGTCCGTCTGGCCCCTTGATGTAGGTCCGCAGCGTACACTCCGCGGGCCCGGACCCACTCAAGGTGACCTTGAACGGCACCTCCTTCGCGTCGGCTGCCACTTGCGGCGCGATCTCCAGCGCCCCCACGACCTCCGGCGCGGCTCCGGTCACATTGGGCAGCCCCTGGAACGGCACCAGCCACACCGTCGTGTCGAGCGACTCGCCGTTCTGGATGTCGAAGGAGCGGAAGGCCCATTCCAGGCCGGGCATGGCATCATGCAGCCACTGGTAGAACAGCATGAGGCGCTTGTACTCCATGCAGATGGCCAGGCCGTCGCCGCTCTCGCCGCGGGCCGCGAGCCAGCCGCGCTCCGGCTGGTACCACCAGTACTCGCCCTTGGCCCCGGCGCCGTAGGCGATCTCCTGGATCTTCCCGTCGCTGGGCAGGACGAACGTGTTCTTCTCCCCGCGCACCCCGGGGCGGCCGTGGAACCACATGCCGATGCGCATCGGCGTCATGGCCTCCTGGGCGATCTCGAAGCGGTAGTCGGCCCGGATGGCGGCACTGCCGTCGGTGAGGCTGAAGGTCTTGTGCACGATCATGCGCCCGGCGACGTCACCGTTGCCGCGGCGCGTCAGCTCGACGGCGGCATCAGTGCCGCCGCCCTTGAGCTTGAACTCATACGGGAGCTTCTCCCACTGCTGGTAGATCTGCGGGTCGTCGTAGTTCCACACGCGGTCCACGAACAGCCCCGTCTCCTCGGCACACAGGTGCTTGCCGGTGGCCTTGAGCACGATGTCGCTGATCTGCCCGCCCCGCATCGGGGCCACGGTGACGCGCACGAGGTCGTTGTCCAGCACGACCACCGGCTCGCCGCCGACCGTCTGCTGCTGCACGGTACACGCGGCGAAGAGCGCCGCCGGCAAGGCCAGCAGGATTGTGCACACAGTGAGCATTCGCATCAGGAAGCCTCCCTCAGTTCACCGGCAGCCGCAGGGCCACCGTGAAGCACGTCTCAGTGTCGCGGTAGGTGTACAGCCCTCCGTGGGGCATCTGGGCGGGGCCCGCCAGGAAGCTCAGGTACTGGGTCCAGTCCTGCATCTGTACGCGGCTGGTGCCCCCGAACCACAACGCCAGGGGCCCGGCGGTGCTCTCGACCCGGGCGCCCATGAGGCCCTGGGAATGGTCCCGGTCGGGCAGGTTGCCCGGCGCCTCGCCCGGGATCGTCAGGCCCGGCAGGAACGTCTGGAAGGGCTTGCCGCGTACGGCTTCCATGGTCAGCGCCGTGACCAGGTCGAAGCCTCCCCAGCGCAAGAGCCGGTCGAAGTGGCACTCGTAGCGCAGATCCAGTTCGCCCCCGGGGCTGACACGCACGGTCTCGCGTAGCCGCCACAGGGGGGCATTGTCCAGCACCTGGGGGTGGGAGCAGACACGGGTGACGGCAACCTGCGCGCCGCCCTCGGCGCAAGTCACGTCCATCTGTGGGGCGCGGTCGCCGAGGCCGGGCGTCTCGGCCTGGCAGCCGCGCACACCCTTGCCCGTCTCAGGCGAGGTAGGGGTCGTGTACAGGGCAATGAAGGAGACGAGTTGCGTCTCGCCCACGCGCACGTTGCGGAGGGTGCCCGTGCGCTCGACGCTGACCCGGAACTGGGACGTGCCGAGGGTCACGGCCTGGTCGGTGCGCGCCAGTTCGCGCACCGCCTCCCCCTGGGCGCACAGGCGCGCCGGGGCCGCGAGCGTGACGCACGCGACCAGCAGAAGGCGCATCTCAGGCCACCGAGGGTCTCGGCGCTGGCTTGCCATGCCTCTGGCCTCCCTTGCAGGTGCCGCTGGCCGGCACAGTTCCTTCCCCGGCGGCTCCTCTCCTGCACGTCGCTGCCGGCGTACTCGCCTTGAGGCTACATCCGGGACGAATGACTGCGGCTTGAAGCCAACTTGATGCAGGGGAAGGACAATGCGCCCAACGAGACGAATACTGTATGATTACGTCTCGGACCCGGTCGTGCCAGGAATGTGAACACCATGCGCGATGTCGCCCCCGACGAGCCGCAACTCCCCCGCTCTGTCTGCAGCCCGGCAGCAGCCGCTGCGCGGTACCAGCCCGACCTGCCGACGCACCTGACCTCGCTGCTGGACGTGCTGGAGACCGAGTTGGGGCAGCTGGTGGGGTCTGTGGGGGCCGATGCGGCCGGAGTACACCTGGTTGAGGACGATGTGGCCCCGCCGTTGCGCCTGTGCGCGCAGCAGGGCCTGTCTACCCAGGAAGAGCGCCAGGCAGCCCTGGCCCCCCTCGAAGGCAGTCTCGTCGGCCACTGTGTGTGTAGCCGGACGTCCGTCACGCGGTGCGCCGACGATGCCGACGAGCCGGCCGCTGCCGTGTGGGAGAGCAGCCACCACGTCTTTGCCGCCGAGCCCCTGCGTGCGGATGATGTGGTGCTGGGAGCGCTGTGGTGTTTCTCGCGGCAGGGGCGACTGGCCCCCGGGGCCGACGTCGTGCTGGGGCTGGTGGCCCATCACATCGCCGAACTCGTCCTGCGACACTTCCTGCTCCAGCAGGTCACCACCGAGCGCCGCGAATATGAGCAGCTTGCCGACCACCTGCGCGACACCATCTGGACGCTGGAGCTGGAGCCGGAGCAGCGCACGGTGCTGGTCTCGGGCGGCGTGGTCGGCCTGACCGGCTACACCCCGCAGGACTTCGCTGACAGGCCGGAGTTGTGGGGCGAGATCATCTACCCCGATGACCGGCCCCAGGCACTCACCGAGTGGCGGCGCGCCATCGCCGACGGCGATTCCGAGCTGCACCAGCGGGTGCGCATCGTGCGCCAGGACGGCGAGATCCGCTGGGCCCACACCCGCGGGCACATCGTGCGCGAGGGTGACGCGCTGCGGTTCTACGGTCTGACCACGGACGTGACCGACCACGTGCGGCTGGAGGAGAAGGTGCGGCGGGCCGACCGGCTCTCCGCCGTGGGGATGCTCGCGGGCGGCATCGCCCATGAGTACAACAACCTGCACTTCGCGATCCTGGGCACGCTGGACCTGCTGCTGATGCGGGACGACCTGGATGCAGGGACGCGCCAGCACATCAACCGCGTCCGCGAGGCTGCCGAGCGTGCCTCGGAGATCACCACCAAGCTCGTCGCCTTCGCCCGGGGGGGCAGTGGCGGGCGTGAGGACCTCGACGTGTCCGAACTGGTGGACTCCGCGCTCACCCTGGTCGAGCGCGAGTTCAGCACCATGGGCATTCAGGTCGAGATCATGCAGTCGCCGCTGCCGCTGCGCGTGCACGGCAACCGCGCGGAGTTGGGCCAAGCACTTATCAACCTGGTCATCAACGCCCAGCAAGCCATGCACGACCGCCCCACCAAGCGCCTGACGATCGCTACCGGCCTGGACGACGATGGGCGCATCTTCATCAGCGTCGCGGACACCGGCCACGGCGTGGCCCCCGAGAACCTCCCCCGGCTGTTCGATCCCTTCTTCACCACCAAGGGCGCCGCCGGGTCGTGGCTGGAGGGGCGCGCCGCTGCGGACGCCTTCCTGCCCGGGCGCGGCCTGGGTCTGAGCGTGGCTCAGACCATCGTCCACGAGCACGGCGGGGACATCGAGGTGGAGAGCGAGGTCGGCTGCGGCACCAAGTTCACGGTCTACCTGCCGGCGCCGGGCCTGTCGGAGACCCTCCCCGTCGCCGACAAGCCCTTCCGGCGGCCCGAGAGCGGGCGCATCCTCATCGCCGATGACGAGGAGCCGGTACGGGAAGTGTGTCGGGAGTTGCTCGAGCGCCTTGGCTACGAGGTGGCCGAGGCGGCCGGCGGCGCCGAGGCGCTGCAGCTGCTGATCGGCAGCCCCTTTGACCTGGTGCTGGTGGACCTGCAGATGCCGGACATGGAGGGGCTGGAGCTGATCCGGCGCATCAACGCGATCCCGGCCGACCGGCGGCCCGCCAAGCTCATCATCACCGGGAACATTGACGAGGTCCCCCCGGAGACCTGCGCCGACCTGGGCATCTCCGGCCTGCTGCAAAAGCGCGCCAATCTCAGTGAGCTGGTCAGCAAGGTGCAACTGGCGCTCGCGGCCCGGCAGCCCTAGCGGCGCGCCTGATCGCGCGATTCGGGGTTGACAGGCCCTCCCCGTTTTCCGTTTACTGTGTGTGCCTCTGCGCTCCAACCCCCGCTGCTTCGGAGCTTCGCACATGGACGCCCTTCAGCAACTGCAGGTCCACACCAACTTCAGCGTCGCCGACTGGGCAATCGTCATCGCCTTCCTGGTGGCCTCCACCATCGCCGGCATGTGGGCGATGAAGTACATCCGCGACATGGATGACTATGTGGTGGCCGGGCGCTCGGTGCGCACCTACCTGGGTGTGGCCTCGATGATCGCCGCCGAACTGGGCCTCGTCACGGTCATGTACTCGGCCCAGATGGGTTTCACCAGCGCCTTCGCCGCCTTCTCGGTGGCGGTGTTGGCGGCAATCGCCGGGCTGATTGTCGGACAGACCGGCTTCATCGTGGTGCCCCTGCGCCGCCTGGGCATCATGACCATCCCCGAGTTCTATGAGCGGCGCTTCAGCCGCGGCCTGCGCATCTTCGGCGGCCTCATCCTGGCGGCCTCGGGCATCCTGAACATGGGCATGTTCCTCAAGGCCGACGCCATGTTCGTCACCAGCGTCGTCGGCATGAACGACGACAACACGCTCAAGTGGGCCATGACTCTGATCCTGCTCCTGGTGCTGATGTACACCACCGTCGGGGGCATGATCTCCGTCGTCTTCACCGACTACCTGCAGTACACCGTGATGTCCATAGGCATGATCGTCACCAGCGTCATCCTGATGATGCATTTCGGCTGGAACGGCATCCTGGTCAACGTGCAGCAGATCACCGGCGACAAGGGTTTCAACCCCCTGACTGCCGATGGCATCGGTCCGACGTACCTCGTCTGGATGCTGTTCCTGGGCTTCATCAGCGCCTGCGTCTGGCAGACTTCCGTCATGCGGGCGACGTCGGCCGAGACGGAGAAGGTCGTGCGCAACACCTACTCGTGGGGCTCCATCGGCTTCCTGGTACGCTTCATCGTCCCGTACTTCTGGGGCATCTGCGCCCTGGTCTTCGTCTTCAGCAACCCGCAGCTGCGCGAGATCCTGCTGGGCCTCAAGGCCGCCGTCGCCGCCGATCCGGAGAACACGAAGGCGGCGGGCGAGTTGGGCACCTTCCAGTTGCGGGCCATGCCCATCGCGCTGAGCACCATCATGCCGGTGGGGTTCATCGGCTTGCTGACCGCCGGCATGCTGGCGGCGGCCATGTCCACCTACAACACGTACCTGCACACTTGGAGCGCGGTGCTCACGCAGGACTTCGTCGCCCCCCTGTGCGGCAACCGCCTCGGCAGCCGGGCCCGGATCAACATCGCCCGCGCCATCATGTGCCTGATCGCGTTCTTCCTGCTCGTCTGGGGGCTGTGGTACCCGCTAGCCGAGCGCCTGTGGGACTACATGGCGCTCACGGGGGCGGTCTACTTCACCGGCGCCTTCGCCGTGCTGGTGTGTGGGATCTACTGGAAGAAGGCCAGTCGCGCCGGAGCCTATGCGGCCTTCGCCAGCGGCTTCCTGATGCTGCTGGAGCTGGGGCCGATCAAGTCGGCTCTCACCGGGGCCGGCGTGCCCGTCCCCAAGATCGAGATCCTGGGGCTGGTCGTCGGGGCCCTGGCGCTGATACTGATGGTGGTGGTATCGCTGCTTGTGCCTGACGACTCCGCCCCTGCCGTACCGGATGACGAGGAGGTGGCCTGACCGTGACTGACTTCTGGATGTCACTTTGGACCTACATCTGGTTCATCAGCCTGGGCGTGTTCAGTATCCTGTCCATCCTGGTCATCATCTTCGGCGGGTACGATCTGGGGGCGCTGCTGCAGTCACTGCGCAGGCGCCATCTGGAGGCGACTACCACCGAGGAGGAGATCTATCTGGAAGAGCCGGCTATCCCACCGGCGCCGCCGGCGCCGTAGCCAGCGCCTCGCGGAGGCGGCGAATGAGGTCCTCCACCGTATCCAGGCGCTCTTCCAGCCTGTGCCGGTAGGCCCGCTTGTCGGTGTGGCGCACCTCGGCCGGCAACTCGCGCCGCTCACGCTCCAGCAGGTCCAGCACGATCTCCCATTCCTGGTCTGACAGCACCAGCTTGTCGAGCATGGTCCTCACCTGAGGACGCCATCGTCATCCTCATTGTATGTATAGTCATTCCCGTGGACGGTCAAACGCCCGGCGTCCCCCTACCGCCGGGCGTCACTCCCGCAGTCCGTCCCCAATCGCCGGTCCCTAACTCAGCACCTTCTCCGCCATCTCCACGGAACGCTGCGCCAGGTCGCTGATGCGGTTGACATTGAAGCCGTCTATGGCGCTGTGCAGCGTGTCGCCCAGCGGCTCTGTCCACTTCGCCGGCAGCGCCCGCGCCCCCAGCAGCGCCCCCATCACCGACCCCGCCGTCGCGCCGTTGCAGTCGGTGTCCAGGCCCCCCGTCACCGCGATGCAGATGGCCTTCGTGAAGTCCCCGCCGCTGTGCAGCAGGCCCATCAGCACCAGGCAGGCGTTGTTGATCGTGTGGACCGGGTGGTAGTGGCCATACTTGGCCATCACCTGGTCCCAGGTCGCCTCCCACGGGCCCTCACCGCACCAGGCGAGCATGTCGCGCACCGCCTCGGCCAGGCGGCACCGGGCCGGGATCTCGCTCAGCGCCACCTCGATCGCCGCGTGGAGGTCGTCCATCGCCAGACATGCCGCAATCAGCGCCGCGAAGAACATCTCGCCATAGATGCCATTCTTGGTGTGGGAGATCGAGGCGTCGCGCCAGGCGAAGTCGGCGGCCCGCTCCGGCCACCCGGCGGCGCCATAGCCGAAGCCGTCAGCCCGGATCTGCGCTCCGATCCACTCGCGGTACGGGTTCATCACGACCGCCGAATCCGGCGGCCACACGTCGTTCACCAGGTTGCGGTAGGCCACGCGCTCGGCGGTGTAGGTCTTGTGGTACGGCAGGCGCAGCAGCCACTCCTGGGCCACGTGCCGCGGCCCGAACTGCGGGCCGTGGGCCTCCAGGATGTGCAGCCCCAGCACGGTGTAGTCGGTGTCGTCGTCGCGCACGCCGTGGGTGATGTTGCCTCGCAGGCACTCATGGTAGCTCGGATGCCACTTGAGCCCTTCGGGGAGGTCCTCGACGGGCGGGAAGTAGTTGTCCAGCGGCAGGGCGTCGGCCGCCTGCAGCAGCTTCTCGATGTTCGCGCGCGGCCAGCCCTCCACCGGCTTGCCCAACATGCAGCCGGCGCAGCGGCCCAGCCACGCGCCCAGCATCCGGTCCTGCAGCATATCCCCGTCGGCCAGCGGCAGCCGTCGCGGCCCGGCCGGACGCTCGGCCTGGATCTCGGGGAGGGTCGAGGGCTCCACGTAGGGCGTCTGCAGCTCCTCCTGCGCGACGACGGCCTCGCGCCAGAAGACCTCGAGGGCCTCCGCCTGCATCGCCTCGTCCTGCTCCCCGGCCAGCTTCAGGGCCCGAGCCAGCTCCACGGTGCGGGCGCCCTCCTCGGCCAGTTGCGTCAGCTCCGCGGCCGCCAGATTCCTCTGCTCCTGCAGTGATGGCATGGCTCGGTTCCCTCTCTCGTCACCAAGTATCTCCAGGTGACTGAGGCTATTCGCCGGGGCGGGGCGGCTACCTGCCCAGAGCCATGGCTGTGATCTCGCGCGCGGCGCTGGCATTACATGGGGGCCGCAGTTACAACATGGTAGAAAATGGGTAAACTCAACGGTAAGTCTGTGCGACATCCTCACAGGAGGTACGCTATGAGAACCCGCGGCTTCACACTCATCGAGCTTCTCGTCGTGATTGCCATCATCGCCATTCTCGCGGCGATCCTGTTCCCTGTCTTCGCCAAAGCCCGCGAGAAGGCCCGCCAGTCAAGCTGCCAAAGCAACTGCAAGCAGATCGGTCTGGCTGTCATGCAGTACGCCCAGGACTACGACGAGCGCACGCCCAGGCACTGCGACAACGCGGGGGCGTCCGCGAGCGATGACTGCTGGGGCAAGGTGGTCCAGCCTTACATCAAGAACACGCAGGTGTTCATCTGCCCCTCGGCGTCGGCCAACACGGCGACCGCCGGCAACTACGGCTGGAACATCCGGGGCTGCGACCAGCGCTCCCTGGGGCAGTTCGCCCATCCGGCCGAGACGATCATGGTCGCCGACCACATCGCTCCGGGTGAGTCGCCGTCGTACAGCGGCGGCTACATCCGAGCGCCCAACTGCTGCGGCTCGGGCAATCCCCTGACCGGCCAGCAATTCTCCCTGATCTCCTCGCGCCACAATGATGGGGCCAACGTGGCCTTCACGGACGGCCACGTGAAGTGGTACCACGGCAGCGCGAACAACCAGAACTACGGGGGGCTGCTGGGGACCCAGTACAACTGGAACGACCAGTGAGCCGCCTGGTAGGGTGACGAGTCGTTTGAGCCCGTGGGCCAGGTGCCCACGGGCTCTATCACACTGCCTCACCTGTGCTGTCTACTTCGTCGCCGCGTCCCCATCCCCCGCCGCCGCAGGGAAGAATACGCTGAAGGTCGAGCCCTCCCCCGGCACGCTGTGCACCGTCACCCGCCCGCCGTGCGACTCCATGATGTGCCTGACAATGGACAGGCCCAGGCCGGTGCCGCCGGTGGCGCGGTCGCGGGCCTTGTCCACGCGGTAGAAGCGCTCGAAGATGCGCCCCTGGTGCTCGGGGGGGATGCCGACGCCCGTGTCGCTGACGGCCAGTTCGTACCCTTCGGGCGCCGCGCGCCCGGTGATCGTGACCAGGCCGCCCCGGGGCGTGTACTTGAGGGCGTTGTCGGCCAGGTTGAGCAGTACCGTGTGCAGGCCATGGGGGTCGGCCCGCACGATGTCCTCGGCGCCAACGCGCGTCTCCAACGCCAGCCCCTTCTCTTCGGCCCTCAGACGGAGTTCCTCGACCACCTCGGCCACGGCGGGGGCCACCGCCACCGGCTCAGGCTTCAGCAGTTGCTGGCCGCGCTCCACGCGCGTAAGCACCAGCATGTCATCCAGGATGCTGGTCAGTCGGTCCGCCGCCTCGACGATCTGCCCGACGAAGCGCGGGCCGCGCTCCGGGTCGCGCAGCGCCCCCATCTGCAGGGCCTCGGCCAGCGCCTTGACCCCGGCGGCCGGGGTTCGCAGTTCGTGGCTGGCGTTGGCGACGAACTCCCGCCGCACCTCATCCAGCCGCCGCAGGTCTGTCACGTCGTGCAGCAGTCCGACGGCCCCCAGCGTCTGGCCCTGGTCATCGTGCAACGGGGTGACGACGGCGGCGAGGCTACGGGGTTCGGGGTAGAGCACGCGCACCTCGTCATGCAGCACGGCCCCCTGCTCGACGGCCCGCTTGAGCAGGGCGCTCAGGTCGTAGTTGAGGGCGAGTTGCTCGGATGAGCGGCCTTCGGCCGCCGCCTCATCGGTGCGGAACAGGCGGGCGAACGCCGCATTGACGAACTGGGCGCGTCCGGTGCGGTCCACGATCACCACGGCATCGCTCATCTGCTGGAGTATGGCCGCATAGTACCGGGATTCGCGCTGCGACGACTGGAGCAGCCGCGCCAGCTCATCCAGGGCCGAGTTGAGCACCGTGCCCAGCTCCGCCAGCTCCGGCTCGGCCAGTCTCTCCGCGCGCGCGGTCAGGTCGCCCTTGCTCACCCGCCGGGCCACGCGCACCAGGTGCTCCACCGGTGCGGTCAGGTGGCGCGCCAGCAGCAGCCCCAGCAGCCAGATGGCCGCCAGCGCCGCCGCGAGGGTCGCCAGCAGCGCTCGCTGCAAGCCGGCCTGGGCCGCGTAGACCTCCACCAGCGGCCGGGCCAGCCGCAGCACCGGCCCTGCCGCAGCCTCCGGGGTCCCCACGGGGATTGCCACATAGAGCATGTCCATGCGCAGGGTGTGGCTGAAGCGGATGCTGCTGCCGTGGCCGTAGGCCAGGGCTTGCAGGCGCTCGGGCCGGTCCGCGTGGTTCTCCATGGCACCGGGCTCCTCGCGGCTGTCGGCGAGCACGACGCCGTCCGCGGCGATGATTGTCACGCGCGCGCCAATCCGCGCATCGAGGGCTTGCGACCAGGCCTGCAACCCGGTGGCATGTGGCGTGAGGGGCGGGAGTTGGTCGGCGGCCAGGTGGGCCTGGGTCAGCAGGCTCTCGGTAAGCTGCCGGGTCTCGACCACACGCACCGCCGCATGCAGGTACGCGTATAGCACCGCGAGGATGGCCGCCGACCCGAGCGTGACGGCGATGGTGATCTTCCAGCGCAGAGCCAGCTTCATGCGCCCTCCGCGAACTTGTAGCCCACGCCGCGCACGGTGAGGAGATGCCGGGGATGGGAGGGGTCCGTCTCGATCTTGGTGCGCAGCCAGCGGATGTGCACGTCCACGGTGCGCTCGTCGAGGTACTCCTCCTGCGCCCAGACGGCGGCCAGTATCTGCTCGCGGGTGCGGACGCGGCCGGCGTGCTCCATCAGGTAGGCGAGCAGGTCGAACTCGCGGGGGGTGAGTCGCACCGGCGCTCCGTCCGCGGTCACCTCATGGCGCGCGCGATCCACCACGATGCCGCCCCGGCTGAGCGTCAGAGGCGCGGCCTCGGCGCCACTGCCCGCCCGCCGCAGCACGGTGCGCACCCGGGCCACCAACTCGCGCATGCTGAAGGGCTTGGTGACGTAGTCATCCGCGCCCATCTCCAGGCCGGCCACGCGGTCGGCCTCGTCGGCGCGGGCAGTGAGCATGATGACGGGCACGCCGGGCCGCTGCTTGCGGAAGGCGCGGAACAGGTCCCAGCCGTTGATGCCCGGCAGCATCAGGTCCAGCACGACCAGGTCGGGGCGGCCCTGCTCGAACTGGTCCAGCGCCTGGTGGCCGTCGCCCGCCACAGTCACGGCCAGGCCCTCCTGCCCCAGCGCATAGGCCACCGCCTCGGCCAGACTCGCCTCGTCCTCAACGATCAGAATGTGTTCCGCCATGGCAGATGTGCACGCTCCGGCGACCGCAGTGTCACCCGCGATTATAGCCGAGGCCCGTTAATGCCCTGTTAAGCCACATTATGTCACCATAACACAGGCCCGACAGGGCCTGCGTCCCGCCTCACGGCGCCAGCGACGCCGGCAGCGGGAACAGCTCCCCGCAGCGCCGGTACACGTCGTCGGGCAACTCCGCCTCCGCCGCCGCCAGGTTGCCCTGCAGTTGCTCGGTCTTCGTCGCCCCGAGGATCACCGACGTGACCGCCGGGTGCTTCAGGCACCAGGCCAGCGCCAACTGCGCCGTGGTCAGCCCCAGGTCGCCGGCCATGGTCTTCAACTCCTGCGCCTTGCGCAGGTTCTCGTCGGCGTAGTACAGGTCCATCATGATCTTGTTGGTGCTCTCGTCGGCCGCGCGGCTGCCGGCCGGGGGCGGCTGGCCGGGCTCGTACTTGCCCGTCAGCACTCCGTGCGCCAGCGGCGAGAACACCACATTGCCCAGGCCCAGCTTGAGCGTGGTCGGAAAGACCTCCGGCTCCGGGTTGCGCCAGAGCATCGAGTAGCGCGGCTGGTTGGACACCGGCGGCCGGCACCCGAGGCGCTCGGCTGTGCCCACGGCCTCCTGAATCAGCGCCGCAGGCCACTCGGACACGCCCCAGTAGATGATCTTGCCCGCCCGGGCCAGGTCGTCCATCACGCGCACCGTCTCCTGCACCGGCGTGCCTGGGTCGGGCCGGTGGCACTGGTACAGGTCCACGTAGTCCATCTGCAGCCGCTGCAGGCTGGCATGGCACTGCTCGCGGATGTGCTTGGCCGACAGTCCTCGGTCGTTGGGCCCGTCGCCCATCGGCGCCCAGACCTTCGTGGCCAGGACGAAGGACTCGCGGGGGTAGTCCTTGAGTATCTTGCCGAAGGCAATCTCGGCCTGCCCGCGGTTGTAGGCATTGGCCGTGTCAAACCAGTTGACGCCGTGGTCGAAGCACAGCTTCACATGCTCGGCGGCCAGATCGTCCGCCACGTGCATGCCGATGGTCAGCCAGCTTCCGAGGCCGACGGTGCTGATCTGTACGCCCCACTTGCCCAGATGTCGGTACTGCATGAGTCGCCTCCTTCAGAGCGCCCGAACTGATCCGGTCGCATTTCGTGCTCATGTTGACTGCCCGGAACCGGCCCGTCTGTGGTATGATGCGCCGCGCGGCCTGGGGCCGCACATCCTGTCACGAGGAGTTGTCTATGCGGCGCGGTTTCACACTGATAGAACTGTTGGTCGTGATCGCCATCATCGCCATCCTGGCGGCCATCCTCTTCCCGGTCTTCGCCAAGGCCCGAGAGAAGGCCCGCCAGACGAGCTGCCTGAGCAACCTCAAGCAGATGGGCCTGGCCTGGCTGCAGTACGCGCAGGACTACGATGAGAAGGTTGCCGTGTGTCGTGTCTCGTCCACGTGCTCCGGCTCGGTCTCGAGCTTTTTCCAGGACTTCCCGTATCTCCTCATGCCGTATGTCAAGAACAACCAGGTCTTCGACTGCCCCTCCAGCGGGTACGCGAAGTACGCCGGCACCACCTCGTACAACCCGGCCAGCTACCAGCAGAATGTCTATCTGGGCAATGAGCCCCTCGGCACGCCCAACAACTATCGGCCAGCCTCACTGGGAACGATCACCTCGCCGGCCACCTGTCCGCTGCAGTGGGACAGCGCCAACACCAACTGCGAGGGCTGGTGGGTAGCCAACTACCTGGGCATCCGCCACAACGACGGGTTCAACTGCAGTTTCTGCGACGGCCACTCCAAGTGGCTGAGCAAGCAGACCGCCCTCGGCACGATCAGCGCCTCGCCCTAGCCGACAGCCTGCGTATCGTCCCGCCGGCCCGGCTGTGACATGCCGGGCCGGTCTGCATTCCCCTGGCAGGCGCGATGGAACGCGCCGCTACTTCGCCTCGGCGGCCACCTGCTCGGCCGTCAGCGTCGTGCTGAAGAGCCTGATCTCGTCAATGACCCCGTCCATGAAGTGCAGCCCGCCGTAGCTCCCCAGCCGCAGGTCATAGGCCCCCGAATGCAGGTCGTCCTGCTTCTCACTCCGCGCCAGCAGCTTCCCGTCGCGATAGTGGCAGACGATCACCCTGTCGCCGTCACGCTGGCACGTCACCGCGAGGTGATACCACCGGCCGGTCTCCCACTGCAGCGCACCGGTCGCGAAGCTCGTGCCCCACTGGTGCTTCTCGTTGCCCATCTCCAGCGTGAGCTGATAGTTCGGCGGATAGCCGATCCACCACCAGAAGTGCTGCACCGGGCTCTCGGGGCCCTTGTTGACGATCGTGCGGCCGTTGCCCGGCTGGCTGAGCGAGTTGAGCTTGACCCACGCGCACAGGCTGAAGCTCTTGAGTTTGTGGAAGGGCTCGTCGGCGATGATGACCGCCTCGGACGAGCGCCCGTCGAAGGCCAGCGCGCTGCCCTGCTTGCCGGTCGTCCAGGTGGCGGTGCGCACCGCACCCGGATAGGGCGGCGGCGGGCTGCTGTCGGCGAAGCTCTCGCCCTTGCCCTCGTCCAGCTTCCAGTACCCGATCAGCCCCCTGGGTTTGGCGATCGCTTCAGGCAGGACCCGCGGGTCACTGGCCAGCAGCGGGCGTGGACCTTTGAGCGTCAGCATGACCTCCGCCGTCTTGGCCCCGCCCAGCGGCGCGACCCCCAGGCGCCAGACGCCGGCCACGGGCTGCCCGGCCTCCACCGCGCTCTCCTCCGTTGCCGCCACCTCGGCGGACGCCACCTCGGCGCCCTGCGGGTCATACAGCTTCAGCAGCGCACTCTCGCCGGCGTTGCGGCAACGGGCCAGGAGGGCGAGGCTGTCACTGTCCGGCCGCACGCGGAAGTACAGCTCCGCCGGCGCCGGAACGTGGACGGGATAGGCCGGGATGCGCTCGGGGCGGAGCACGTCGGGCTCGGTCTGCCAACCGCCCTCGCTCTCCTTGTACTTGCCCTTCCACGGCACCGGCTCCCACTGGTCCAGCGGGCTGCGGTAGTTCCGGTCCTTGAGCCACCTGTCCGCTTCCTGGTGCGCCCACACCGCCGCGGGCCAGAAGTCGTCATGCCACGAGGGCTTGCCCAGGTAGGCGAAGCGGCAGCCCCAGTCGCGGTACAGGTTGTCCCCGGGCCAGTGCCAGTAGCCCTGGCCCTTGGTGACCAGGTTGTAGGCATGGGCGGCGAAGAACCGGGGCTCGGTGGCCGGGAAGTACACATCCCACACGGCGCTGCCCTGCAACACCTCCGCGCCCCAGTCCCGGTACGCCTGCGTGATCTTCCCGAGCCACTGGGGGTCGAAGCCCACGCCGTAGTAGGTGTGCTCGGCGAAGTTCACCGTCGGCACGCCCGGCTGGCCGAAGCCCCGGGCGATGCCCCGGCAGAACCAGTTGCCGATCTCGGTGACGAACATGTCGGTCAGGAAGTCGGGGTTGATCTTGTGCAACTCGTTCCGGCACCAGCCCGCGATGGCCGCCATCTCGTTCTCAAGATACCTGTCGTACTCGGGGTACAGCTTCTGCGCCTGGAGCCAGTCGTAGCGCGCCTGGCCGGTCGTGAGCTGCGTGAGCAGCCCCATGTCCTGCTGCTTGGCCTTGAGGAACCCGCCGAGGCAGGTGTCACAGAAGCACGTGCCGCTCATCATGTAGTGGCCGTACTTCCAGGCAGCGTACATCTCGGGGTCCAGGCCGAAGCCGACAACGCAGGGGTTGCTGCGTGACAGCTCGGCCGCCACCCGCGCCCGCGACAGGTAGACCTGCTCCCACATCCTCCGGTCCAGCGGACACGGCGCCAGCGGCAGCTTCTCCAAGTGCTCGATATACAGCCCCGGCCGACAGCCCTCCCAGGCCCTCACCTCGGCTCCGCTGCCGCCGAGGTTCACCGTCGGCATGACGCGCAGGTTGACCTTCTTCGCGTAGTCGCACCAGCGCTTGACCTTGGCCGTCCAGTCCTTCAGCCCTGCCGGGGTCAGGAAGTCATCGGCGTAGCGCTCGAAGTCAATCATCGCCACGTTGAAGCCCCCCAGCTTCAGGTCGCGCAGGAAGTGCAGGTGCAGGGGCGTGCGATCATACGCACTGTGTGGACCGCCATCGAGGCACCAGCACGACACCAGCGGCTTGACCCGCGCGGTGTTGCGGCTCCCAGGGCCGGAGTTGACCAGCAACGTGCAGACCCCGGGCTGCTTCGCCACCGCCACCCGCGTCGTCTTGCCCGGCGCGACGACGCCCGTCGCCAGTTCCTGCCCTGCGCCATCGAAGAGCGCATAGAGCGTGTGCGGCCAGACCGACTGCCCGGAGACGCCGGTGATCTCGCAGGCGACGCTCCTGTCCCGGTCGGGCAGCAGCATGAAGAGGCTCTCACCGACCACGGTCAGGGGAGGCGCGTTGCGCGCCCCGCCCTCCTGGGGCGGCAGCACGAAGCGCGGCCGGAGGGGCTCGACGGTGGGGTCATGGAAGAGCACCCCGCGCAGGCGCTCGGTCTCCAGCCACTGCACCCGCGGGTTCAGGGCGGGGAAGTCGGCGGCGAGGGCCGCCGCCGTGATGGTGACCATCATGAGTGCAATGGCCAGAGTTCTCATTGCGGCACCACCCTTTCTGAACCGGTGTAGGAGCGGTCACCGACCGCGACCGCCCCCGTCACCGCCCCAGCCGCTGCCCCAGGAGCCGCTCCATGAACAGCATCAGGAAGCGACCGACATGGGGCGTCACGGCCACGCGCATGTTCGGCTCGCCCTTGACCGGCCGCGTGTGGCCTTCGTCGTCGCACACGAGGCACAGGTCGGCCATCCCGCATATCGTCTCATCAATCGCCACGCCCACGGCCAGCGGGTCGTGCAGGACCGGCGTCTGTCCGGGCCAGCAGCTCAGCATCCCCACCAGCCCGTCCGTCAGCGGCGTGCCGGCCGCCAGGATGCGCGCGCGGTTCTCGGCCTCCAGCTTCACCCGGTACGTCGCGTCCAGCGGTACCATGACCAGCGGCGCCCCACACGACAGCATCGCCTGCGAGGCCGGGACGTCGGTGACGATGTTGTACTCGGGCTTGATCTCCGGCGTCGCGCCCTCCGGCCAGCCGACGCACCCGCCCATGATGACGAAGTCGCACTTGCGGCCCAGGTCGGGGTCCAGCTTCAGCGCGTCGCCGATGTTGGTGAACGGCCCAATCGGGATGATGGTGATCTCGCCCGGGGCAGCGTTGACCTGCTCGACGAGGAAGTCCGCGGCGCTCTGGGCGACAGGCGCGGTGGCCGTATAGCCTTCGGCCCACGGCGCCTGGTTGACGCCGCCGCCGGTGTCGGTGGCGCGGCCCACCGCCACGGGGACATCATTGCGGCCGCACTCGTGCAGCATCTTGAGCGCCAGCTTCGCGCGGGCGGCCGTGTCGTTGTTGGCGATGGTGACGCCGACGAGCTCCAGCTCGGGCGAGCACAGGATCAGCGCTAGGGCATAGGCGTCGTCAATGTCGGTGCCGATGTCGGTGTCGAGAATGATGCGGCGAGCCATGGCGGGGCCTCCGAAGGGATTGGCGTAGAGTTCCGGCATCATGAGGGGTTGACCTGCCGGTGGGACGGCAACGGCTCCTCACCCCTGCCCCTCTCCCTCGCCCGCGGAACGACCGCGGGCTCCGGAGAGGGGAGGCCGAATGTCGCTCTGTAACTTCGAAGCCACGAAGTGGTCGCACGTGGTCCCCTCTCCGGAGCGCGGCCTCATCGCGCGAGGGAGAGGGGTAGGGGTGAGGACGCCGTTCCCGGCAGGTCGCGCCGACCCTCGAACCGAAATGTCCTCCCTCACCAACGACTTCCCCGGGAGGGCATCCCATGAACGAACTGAACATCCGCACCCTCGCCGTCTTCGGCGGCAGCGGCAAGCTCGGCCAGGCGCTCATCCGGCACTTCCTCGGCCAGGGCCTCGGCATCCGCGCCATGGTCCACCACACCCCGCTCGACCTCCCGGGCGTCGAGAGTGTCGCCGGCGATGTGCGCAACCTGGCGGACGTCCGGGGGGTCTGCGACGGCGCCGACGCCGTGCTCTGCCTGGCCACCACCAAGGAAGACCCTGACACGTTCTTCGATGTGAGCCTGAAGGGCACGTTCAATGTCCTGGAGGCTTGCCGCGACACGCCGGTCAAGCAACTGATCCTGGCCGGGGGCGACGCGGCCTGTGGCATCTGGTTCTACCCGCACCCCGAGCCGATTGACGAGACCCACCCGCTCATGGCCTACCCGGGCTACTACGCCTTCAGTAAGGTCATGGAAGAGGTCATGCTCAACCAATACCACATCCAGTATGGCCTGCCGACCTGCGTCCTGCGGATGTCGTGGATATTCGAGAGGGCCGACATCCTCAACCACCTGTCGTTGCGCAACCTCAACCCCGCGGAAAAGGGTCACGGGTGGGACGACTACCTGACCGAGGAGCTGCGTGCCGTCATCGCCGCGGGTGGCAACCGCGTGCCGATCCTGGTGAACGATCAGGGCGTGCCGTACACGCGGCACATCGTGCATCTAGATGATGTCGTGCAGGCCTTCGACAAGGCGCTGGGCCATCCGGCCGCCATCGGCGAGACCTTCCACATCGCCGCGCCGCGCGCGTTCCGCTATGACGAGGCGGCGGCATACCTGGCCCCCAAGGTGGGCCTGGAGACCGCCACCATCACGGCCTCGGGCTACCACTCGTTCGAGATCAACGTGAGCAAGGCACGGCGGATGCTGGCCTATGACCCGCAGTACGACATCTTCGGGATCATTGATAAGGCGCTGCAGTGGAGGCAGGAGCACCCATAGGGACGAGTGATGCGCGATGGGCGAGAGCATCTTCCTGCGGTATCCGTGGCTGGGCGGCCTGCTGGTCGTCGCGGTGTTCGGGCTCATGATGCTGTGGGTGACGAAGCTGCAGGAGGCCACTCGCGCCGCCAGCGGGCCCCCCGATGCCAGCGGCAGTGGGCCTGCCCCTGCGTCCCTGCGCGGGACCTGGCTGAGTCGTTTCCTGCTGCTGTGCGTGGCGGGGGCGCTCCTGACAGTGCTGGGGTATCTGGACGCGATGGGCACGCGTGGGCTGCTTGGTTTGCCACGTGGCACAGCCTTCGAGTTCATCCTGGGCGCGTTCGTGTCCCCCGTGATCGCCCTGGCGATCTCGACGGTGACCAAGGTGCACGTAGCCTGGCGCGCCGCGCAACTGGGCTTGCCCATCCGCACGATTCTGCCCCCCTGGGTGGCGCTGGAGAACTGGGCGCTGCATCTGGCGAGCATTGCCGTGTTGCTCGCCCTGCCACTGCTTTTTGGGCTACGCCCCTTCTTCATCGGTGGCGTGGCAGCGTCCACTGCCGTCTGCCTGTGGGCGTGGGGCCAGGCCCGCGCCGCGCACCGGCGCCCGTTGCCCCCGTCGCCGCCGCCGGTCGTGCCCCCGCCTCCGCCAGACCCGGCCTCGGGAGAGCGACCATGAAAGTGACGGCATCGGCCGCACTGGCCCTGCTGGCGGCAGCCTACCTGTGCACGGGAGGGCAAGCCATGGAACTCAAGGCCGGCGCCCTGTTGATCACGCTGGATGATACCGGGCGCCTCACACGGCTGCACGACACCGTCGGCAGGCGCGAGGTGCTGGCCCCCGGCCAGAAGCCCCCGCTGCTCACCTGCCAGCTTGGGGGAAGGACCGTGGAGCCCACCACGGCAGCACCGAACGCCACCGGCAGCCAGTTGCGGCTGGGCTTCGGTGACGGGGGGCCACAGGCTGTCATCGCCGTCGCGGCGAAGCCGACGCACCTGCGCCTCGAACTCGCTGCCTGGGAAGGGCCGTTGCCGACGCGCCTCACGTGGGGGCCGTGGCCGACCACAATCTGCCAGAGCGTCGGCGGGACCATCGGTGTCCTGCGCGACGAGCAGACCGCCCTCGGCATCCAGGCACTCAACGTGCAGACACGCGGTAGCGCCCGGCGTAACGGAGAGCAGGGGCTGCTGACTGCCGAGGCCGTCGAGCACGAGGGGGGCATCAGGGGCTCGGCCGTGGCCCTGTTCGGGTGCGCAGCCGCAGACGCCCTGGCGACCATCGGCAAGATCGAGATCGCCGAGGGCCTGCCCCACCCGATGCTGGACGGTCAGTGGGGCAAGACCTCACCCACCGCCCGCGAGCCGTACCTGGTCGGCTACTTCGGTGAGAAGGATTTCGACGCGTACCTCGACCTGGCGCAGAAGGCCGGCATCCGCTACCTCTACCACGCCCACCCCTTCAAGACGTGGGGCCATTTCCAACTCATTCCCGAGCTCTTTCCCGACGGCGAGGCCAGCCTCCGCCGCTGTGTGGCGAAGGCGGCACAGCGCGGCGTGCGCGTCGGTGTCCACACTCTCTCCGGCTTCATCACCACCAACGACCCGTACGTGACGCCTGTGCCCGATCCGCGCCTGGCGCGCATGGGCTCGAGCACGTTGACCGCGGCGGTGGACGAGAAGGCTACCGAAATCGGCGTCGCCGACCCGGCCGCCTTCCGCAACCGGCAGACGCTGGGGGCGGCGCTCCTGGGCACGGAGATCATCCAATATGGGCGCGTGTCGGAGCAGGCGCCCTGGCAGCTCCTGGACTGCACCCGCGGGGCCTTCGGCACGGCCACCGCGGCCCATGCGGCCGGGGCGGACATCGGCAAGCTGGCCGACCACGGCTACCGCACGTTGTACCCCTCGCTCGAGAGCGGCATGATGGATGAGATGGCCGGGCGACTGGCGCAGTTCGTCCGCGACAACGGCCTGCGCCAGATGTCCTTCGACGGCCTGGAAGGCATCTCCACCTACGGCTACCCCGGCGACGCCATCCGCGCTCACTTCGTCAAGTATGTCTACGACCGCTGGCAGCACGAGGTCATCAGCGACGCCAGCAACCTGCTGCACTACAACTGGCACATCCACACGCGCATGAACTGGGGCGAACTGACCCAGTCGGCCAAGACCGATGTGGATGTCTACCGTGCGGGCAACTGCGACTACTTCGAGGCGAACCTCTTCCCCTGCGCGATGGGCTGGTGGCGCTTCGGCGGCCCGGGCCTGGATTGGGAAGCGACGCGCCTGGAGGACGTCGAGTACCTGCTGGCCAAGGCTGCCGGCTATCGGGCCACGCACGGTCTGGAGACCAGCCCGGGCGCCGTCGCGGCGCACGGCTATGGCGAGCAGTGTCTGCAACTGGTGCGCGACTGGACCGAGGCCTCCACCACCGACGCTCTCAGCGACGCCCAGCGGCGGAAGCTGCGCGAGAAGGGGCGCGACTTCCACCTCGCCCGCGTGGGCGAGCGGGGCTGGACGCTGTCGGAGGTCCGGTACTCGCCCTTCTTCTGGGCCTGCCCGGGCAAGGAGGGCCTTCTGAGCCTCAACACGGCCGACGACCGCACGCGGGGGATGACCTCCGCAGTGAACAACCCCTTCGGCGAGCAGCCACTGCAGTTCGAGCTGCGTCTCGTCAACAGCTTCGACTATGCCAGCGACCAGAACCTGGCGCTCAACGTGCCGGCGGCCGCCTTCGCGCCGCATCATCAACTGCCCGAGGGCGCCGCGGCCCTGCAGATGCAGGGCGACACGCGCGGGGGCCTGACGCTGAGCGCCTCGTACCACGGCCCCGACCCCCGCTCCCGCTCGGTTCGCTCGCTGGCTGCCTTCCCGCAGGCGCTGAACCTGCGGCAGCACCGCGGCCTCGGCCTGTTCGTCGAGGGCGATGGCCAGGGCGAGCTGCTGTTCATCGAGCTGGTCGCCCGCGACAGCAAGCGCCAGTACTATGTCCCCCTCAGCTTCACCGGCCGTCGCTACGTGGAGTTCCCCTGCGGCGAGATGAGCCTGCAGCGCTACTACGCCTACGACTGGGGCGGCGCGGGTGGCTTCGCGGCCTGGTGGAACACCCTCAAGGGCTTCGACTACGGCCACGTGGAGCAGATCACCGTGGGCTTCAACAGTGTGCCTCGGGGGCAGACCGTGTCGTGCCGGATCAGCGGGCTCATGGCGCTGCGGGAGCTGGGCAGCGGTGTCGCCAACTTCGCGCTCCGGTGCGGTGGGAGACAACTGCAGTTGGCGGCCCCGGTCCCACCCGGCGCGCAGTACCTGACCTACAGCGGCGGCGATGCCGTCGAGGCCCGCGATGGCAACTACCGGCTGCTCTCCGCGCTGCCGGCGACGGGCGACCTGCGCACGATACCCCCGGGCGAGAGCGCCTTCGACCTGTCGTACGAGGGCAACGACGCCCCGGCTCCGTGGACGCGTATCGAGTACAAGTGCGTCGGCCCGGCAGAAGCCGTGGCGGCGCCGAGACCTTAGGAGGACCCCGATGACGCGATTGGCGCTGTTGAGCCTGTTGGCCGCGGCCTGCCTGCTCAGCTTCGCGCGCAGCGGAGGTGCCGCCGTGACCGAGTTCTTCGTCTCCACCCAGGGCAAGGACGCCAGCCCCGGCACCCGGGAGAAGCCCTTTGCGACGCTGGAGCGCGCCCAGCAGGCGGCGCGCCAGGCACGGGCCAAAGGGCCCGTAACGGTCTGGCTGCGCGGCGGCGTCTTCCGCCGCGACAAGCCCCTGGCGCTCACCGCTGAGGACTCCGGCACGACCTGGCGCGCCTTCGGCGGCGAGCGAGCTATCCTCATGGGCGGCATCAACCTCTCCGGCGAGAGCTTCAAGCCGGTGACCGACCCGGTCGTCCTCGCCCGCCTGGACCCGGCGGCCAAGTCGCACCTCCTCGTCTCCGACCTCACGAAGCAGGGCGTGACGGACTTCGGCGGCGCGTGGCCGGACCGCTTCCGCGGCTACAACGGCTGGCATGAGCTGTTCTTCGACGGCCGGCGGATGCAGATCGCACGCTGGCCCAACGAGGGCTTCGCGCGCATGGGCAAGGTGCTCGACGCGGGCTCCAAGCCCCGCGTGAACGAGAAGCCCGACAGGCCCGGCAAGTTCCAGTACCAGGGCGACCGGCCGGAGCGCTGGCTGCAGGCCCCGGAGGTCTACCTGGACGGCTACTGGTGCTTCAAGTGGTACAACGAGGTGCTCAAGGTCGCCAAGATCGACCCGGCCGACAAGAGCATCACCTTCACCGTCCCGCACATCTACGGCGTCGGCGGCCCGTCGGGCGGCGAGTACTTCGCGCTCAATCTGCTCGAAGAACTCGATAGTCCCGGTGAGTACTTCCTGGACCGCGCACACGGCCTGCTGTACTTCTGGCCGCCGGCGGAGCTGAAGGGCAAGGCCATCGGCCTGTCGGTCATGCAGGACCCATTGGTGACGATCACCGAGGCCCAGAACGTGACGTTGCGCGGGCTGACCTTCGAGGTCTCCCGCGGGGCGGCGATCAACCTGAGCGGCGGCGAGGGGAACCTCATCGCCGGTTGCACCATCCGCAACCTGGCCAATGACGCCGTGCGCATCGCCGGTGGGAAGCACAACGGCATCGCCGGGTGCGACCTGTACCGCCTCGGCGGCGGGGGCATCTCCCTGTCCGGCGGCGACCGCGCCACGCTCACCGCGTGCGGCAACTTCGCCCACAACAACCACATCCACCATTTCGGCGAGCTGTACCGCACGCACCACGACGCCATCAACCTCAACGGCTGCGGCTGCCAGGCCACCCACAACCTGATCCACGACGCGCCGCACCACGCCATGGACTTCGGCGGCAACGACCACCTGGTGGAGTTCAACGAGGTCTATCGCGTCTGCATGGAGACCGACGACGCCGGGGCGATCTACACCGGGCGCAACTGGACCGTGCAGGGCAATGTGATCCGCTACAACTTCTGGCACGACATCGGCGGCGGCCCGGCGGTGGGCAACCAGGCGATCTACCTGGACGACTGTGCGGCCGGCACGACGTGCTACGGCAACGTCATCTGCCGCGTAGGGCGCGCCTTCCTGATCGGCGGCGGGCGCGACAACACCATCCACAACAACATCATCGTGGACTGCCGCATACCCCTGCACATTGACAATCGGGGCGTGGGCATCGCCCGCAGCAAGGATGAGAACTGGGGCACACTGACCCGCGAGTTCGCCACGCTCCCCATCCAGGGCGAACTGTGGAGCAAGCGCTACCCGCACTTGCCGACATACCTGGAAGACCAGCCCGGCTACCCGAAGTACAACGACGTGGCCGACAACCTGATCGTGCGCTGCGGCAAGATGAACCTGGCGAAGGAAGCCCAGGAGCTGAGCACCTTCAGGGACAACCTGGAGACGAGCGACGACCCGGGCTTCGTGAACGCGGCAACGCTGAACTTCGCGCTCAAGCCCGACGCCCCGGCGTTCAGGCAACTGCCGGACTTCAAGCCGATCCCCTTCGCCCAGATCGGCCCGCTACTGGACGAGAACCGCCAGACCATGCCGCTGCTCGTGCCGACCATCTCCCCGACGCCGCAGGCCTTCGTCGGCGAGATGGCGGTCACCATCGGCACGCGCTTCCCGGGCAGCACGATCCGCTACACGCTCGACGGCAGCGACCCCACCGCGACCTCCCCGGTCTACAGCAAGCCGATCAAGCTGACGAAGACCACCACGGTGAAGGCGCGCTGCTTCTCGTCCCGGGACAGCACCGACGTGGCCGAGAGCGTCTTCTCGGTGATGCTGCTGGGGCCCGACCACGGGGTCTACCTGAGCGACCTCGAGCCGACAGAAGCGACGGCGCACGGGGGCCTCAAGCGTGATACGAACTACTCCGGCAAGCCCATCCGCCTCCACGGCCAGACCTACGCCAGGGGGCTGAGCACCCACGCGCTGGCTGACCCGCAGGGCGAGGGGGCGACGGTGACCTATGCCCTCAACGGCGGCCTGGCCGCCGCCCGGCGCTTCAAGGCGCTGGTGGGCCTCGACGATACCGCCGACCAGCGCGGCTCGTGTGTGTTCATCGTCGAGGTGATGCGGCAGGGGAAGTGGGAGAAGCTGTTCGAGAGCCCAACCGTGCGGGCGGGGCAGGAGCCGGTGCCCGTGGACGTAGACGTCACCGGGGCGGCGCAGCTACGCCTGCGCGTGACCAACGCCGGCGACAGCAACTACTCCGACCACGCCACCTGGGCGGAGGCGATGCTGCAGTAGCAGCAGACACCTTGACGATCCCGGCCTGATTCGGCAGGATGGTGACCCCCGAGTGTGCGGCTGGACCGCCGTCTGGGGGTGAGGCACTGCTATGGACCGACTGGACATCAAAGACGACCGCGCCGGGAAGGTGGTGAGCATCCCCGGAGGGCTGTGGGCCTTTGTGCCCCACAAGCTCCCGCCGTGGATCGAGTCCGGCCCGCGCTTCCTGCAGGCCACTGCGGAGGCCGGCAGCGCGCTCAGCCGCGTGGACGGGGCGATGAGCATGTTTCCGCCTGGCGCCACGCCGATCTCCCCGCTGCTGTGGCGCGAGGCCAGCGCCAGCGCGCGCATCGAGGGCGCCGGCGTCACCTGCGCCGAAGCTGTGCAGACCGAACTGGAGTGCGCGCCCGCGGGCAGCGAACTCGACGAGGCCGCCGCCTGCCGCGATGCCATGCAACTGGGCCTCGAGCGCATGCCGAAGCTGGGGTTCGGCGTCGAGCTGGTGACGCTCATGCACGCCGAGGCCATGCGCGGGGCGCACTGGGCGTACGTGTCGCCCGGCCGCTTCCGCGAGGTGCAGACGTTCATCGGCGTGCGTCGCAAGCGCCTGAGCACCGCCTCGTACGTCCCGCCCCCGTGGGAGTACATCGGCGAGCTGATGGCCGACTGGGAACGCTTCGCCCGTGAGAACCGCGAGCTGCCCCCGCTGGTGCAGACAGCCATCCTGCACGCGCAGTTCGAGCTGATCCACCCCTTCATGGACGGCAACGGCAAGGTCGGCCGCATGGCGATGAACCTGTTCCTGCTGTCCTGTGGCCGGCTGAGCTACCCGGTCCTGCTGCTGAGCCACTACTTCGAGCGCACCCGACACGAGTACTACCAGGCCCTGCGCGGCGTAAGCCACCGAGGGCTGTGGGAGGAGTGGGTGATGTACTTCCTGGACGGCGTCACGCAGGAGTCCGAGCGGATCCTGCGCGTGGCCCAGCGCCTGAACGCCCTGCGCGAGGACGCGCGCGAGCACCTCATCGCGCGCCGCGCCGGCCCGTCGGCCCTGCGCCTGCTGGACACCTTGCTCGACAACCCGTACACCAGCCGCGAGTTAGCCGCCACCAAGCTGGAGGTCTCCGCGCGTACGGCACGGACCGCCATCGCCGCCCTGCAGGGCCTGGGCCTGGTCGAGGAGACCACCGGCCAGCGCCGCGACCAGCGCTTCCGCGCCCCCGCGATCATTGACGCCCTGCACACCGACGTCTAGGCGGATGTCAGGCCTCTGTCAGCCTCCGCACAGGACTCCCCGAGGTCGCTCCCGGTACAACGGGGAGCGTTCGGGGCGTCCAGAGCGCTCCGAGCCCACGGGACAGCCGTCCCGACCCGTTCGCCGGAGGGCAGACAGATGCAGAAGCTGCAAGGTTGCGACGTGAGTCACTGGAACGGGCGGCCCGACTGGGCCGCCGCCGCCCGGGCCGGGATGAGATGGGCCGCCGTCAAGTTCAGCCAGGGGGACGCGATCACCGACGCGCAGGCGGTGCGCAATGTGGACCGCCTGCGGCGCCTGGGCCTCCCCGTCATGCCGTACCACTTCCTGTACCCGGGCCTCCCCGCCGCCGACCAGTTCACCCGGTTCCACGCTGTCGTGACAGCGTGCGGCGGCTGGGGCGGGCTGCTGATCCCGGCCCTGGACGTGGAGGGTGACGAGCACTGCGCCCTGCGCGGCATGAGTTCGGCAGCCTACTGCGAGCTGGCCGCCGACTGGCTCGCCCTGCTGGAGCGCGAGATCGGCCGGCCGGGAGCGGTCTACACCTACCCGTCGTTCAACGCCGAACACGGCGTCGGGCAGCGCCTGGGCAGCCGGTCGCTGCTGTGGGCCGCCAGCTATGGCAGCCAGGTCCCGCACTTAGCGGGCTGGCCACGGGCGACGTTCTGGCAGACCAGCGACCACGGCACCTGGCCGGGGATCGGCGGCGGCCTGGACCTGGACTGGTTCCTGGGCACCGAGGACGCACTGCGGGCGCTGCTTGTCGAGGCGAAGCGTCAGCCGCTGGTGGTCGGCGCCGAGGGCCGGCCGATCAGTTGCGCGCCGGACTGGTCAGGCGATCGTGTGACGGTGGCTGCAGCCCCGCTGCTGGCGGCCCTGGGCCTGCCCACCGCCCCCCTGCCCCCGGCTGTGCATGCCGACACCGGGCGGGCGTTCCTGCACGAGTTGGAACCGTACTGCCGCCCGTGGGGGTTCTTCTATCGGGACACGCCGCAAGGCCCACGGGTGTACTGCAAGCGGGTGGCAGCCGCACAGGAGACAGGTGTTTCCTAACCAGTCTCGCCTCTATCTCTTGATAAAGCAATGCGGCATGTGCTTTAATACAGGCATGGATCTAGCCGTGGTAGTGAACTCAGAGGGCAAGGACCTTTCCCATGCGTGAGGAAGGCGGGCCTGCCGGCGAGTATGTCTCCATCGGCGGACGCGAGCCAGCGTTTGTGCCCTATGCGCTGCCGCCGCGCCTGGTTTGGTCGCCCGGCCTGCTGAATGACCTGGCCGAAGCGGCGCGGTCGCTGGGAGTGCTGGAAGGCTTCAGCCACGTGTCGGACTTCTCGCAGTACATGCCCGGCCCTCGACTGCTGCTGTCACCCCTGCTGCAGCTGGAGGCACTATCCAGTTCGCGGATCGAGGGCACGGTCACGACCCTTGAGGAGATCCTGCGAGCACTCAGCGGCGACAGGACCGACGTGGCGTCCGGAACCGTCGAGGTCCTCAACTACCTCGACGCGCTGGAACTGGGAATGGCGGCACTCCGCCGTCGGCCGCTCAACCTCGACCTCGTCCGTGAACTGCACCGGGAACTGCTGAAGAGCGCGCGCGGCCACGACCGCACGCCGGGCGAGTACCGACAGCGGCAGGTCTACATCGGGAACCCGCGGGTCGGGCGACTGAGCTACGTCCCGCCCCCGCCTGAACGCCTGCCCGGACTCCTGGCGGACTGGGAGCGGTTCCTCCTGCAGGATGACAACCTGCCGCCGCTGCTGAAGTGCGCTCTGCTGCATGTGCAGTTCGAGATGATCCACCCCTTCAGCGACGGGAACGGCCGTACCGGGAGGCTCATCATGAGCCTGTACCTGGTGCAGCGAGGCTATCTGAGCCAGCCGTTGCTCTATCTGAGTGGCTACCTGGAGCGCAACCGGGCGGAGTACTACACGCGGCTGCAGGCAGTAAGTCGTCGCGCCGACTGGCAGGGATGGACTAGCTTCCTGCTCCGAGGCATCGCGGCGCAGGCTCAGCACACCGTGGAGGTGTGCCGCAACCTCATCGCCCTCCGCGACTCGCTGCGGGCGGCCCTGACACAAGCCCGCGTCTCAGCCACGGCGATGAGACTGCTGGATCTGCTGTTCGAGAACCCCTACACGAGTGTCCCGGTGGCCGCCCAGCGTCTGGACGTCACATACCCCACCGCGCAGTTGGCGTTGCGCAGTCTCGAGCGGATGGGCCTCGTGATCGAGTACACCGGGCGACGACGGCGCAATCGCCGCTTCCGCGCCGACGGCATCATCGCGGCGATTCGGGCGGAAGAGGAGCAGGTGCCCGGGGCCCGGGCTGACACGGAGTAATGGCCATGCTATCCACCCCCAAAGGCTTCCGCCTTCACATCGGCCTCTTTGGCCGGCGTAATGTCGGCAAGTCGTCCATCCTCAATGCCCTCACCCGGCAGGATGTCTCCATCGTCTCCGACGTGGCCGGCACGACCACCGACCCCGTCGAGAAGCCCATGGAGCTGCTGCCGCTCGGGCCCGTGCTGTTCATTGACACCGCCGGCATTGACGATGTCGGCGCGCTCGGCGAGATGCGCGTGGCGCGGACGAAGCAGATCTTCGACCGGTGCGACCTCGGCGTCATCATCGTCGGCATGGAGCGCGGCTCTCCAGAGCCGCCTTCGCCGGCCTGCGGCTCTGGAGAGCCGCGGTCCAGTGACTTCGGCCCCTTCGAGGAGGAGATCCTCAAGGAGCTGCAGCAACGCCAGATCCCCGTCATCATCGTGCTCAACAAGGCGGACCTCGGCGCGCCCGACCAGGCCCTGCTGGACCGCTTCAAGGCCGCCAAGATCCCGGTGGTGCAGACCGTCGCGGTGCAGGGCCAGGGCCTCCCCGAGCTGCGCGAGGCGCTCATCAAACACGCGCCCGAGGACTTCATCAACATGCCCTCGATCATGGGCGACCTGCTGCCGGCCGGGGAGTTGGCGGTGCTGGTCGTGCCCATTGATCTGGAGGCCCCCAAAGGCCGGCTGATTCTGCCGCAGGTCAACGCCATCCGCGACGTGCTGGATGTGGACGCCTACTGCATGGTCGTCAAGGAGCGCGAGCTGCGCGACGCGCTGGAGCGCCTCAACCGCCCGCCGGCCATCGTTGTCACCGACAGCCAGGGCTTCCTGAAGGTCGCCGGCGACACCCCGCCCGAGATCCCCATGACCTCGTTCTCGATCCTCTTCGCCCGCTACCGGGGCGATCTGTTCGAGTTCGTGCGGGGCGCGCTGACCATAGACCGCCTCAAGCCCGGCGACCGCATTCTGATCGCCGAGGCCTGCTCGCACCACCCCATTGGCGAGGACATCGGCACCGTCAAGATCCCGCGCTGGCTGACCCAGTACGTCGGCGGCAAGCTGGAGTTCGACAATGTGCAGGGGCACGACTTCCCCGATGACGTGACACCCTATCGGCTCATCGTCCACTGTGGGTCATGCATGTGGAACCGGCGCGAGATGCTGTCGCGCATTCTACGCTGCCGCCAGCAGGGCGTACCGATCACCAACTACGGGGTCACGATCGCGTATAGCCTGGGGATCTTCGAGCGCGCGCTGGGGCCGTTCCCGTCGGCGCTGGAGGAGTACCGCCGCTTCCGGCGGGAGCAGGTGGGGAAGCGGAAGGCGTAGCCGCCCCGACCGGGAGAGCCCGTGTGGCCTACCGCACCAGCACCGCCGCCTCGCCGCTGCGCAACCGCACCGTCGTCACGGCCTCCCCTGGCGTCCCGTCGGCGCTGAGCGGGCGGAGCGGCGCGGGCAGGGGCACCTCCCGGGCCGTGTCATCGCCCCAGTCCCCCGCGAACGGCCGCAGCAGCACCAGCCCGCGCTCGAAGTCGCGCCCGTACACCGAACAGGTGGCGTCCGCCCCCTCCACCAGCGCCAGGTCGTCGAACCAGGCCGTGCCCTTCGTGCCGTAGAGGCGGAAGTTGATGCGGCCATGGGTGCCGGCGCCGGTGGTGAAGCTCACGCTGTGGCGGCGCCAGTCGCTGGTCCCCGTCGCGACGATGAAGCCCCCGCCGGTCATGCCCTCGAAGCCGTATGGGTACACCTGCGCCCCCTGCCCGCCGATCCCCTCGGTCCTGATCCATGCCGACAGCGTGTAGGTCGTCCGGGGCTTGAGGTCCACCCAGAGCTTGCTGAAGTTGTTGATCGTGTCGGAGTCGCTGGCAATCCGCGCCGACTGGCGGCCGCCGTGCCTGACCTGCGAATCCAGCGCCACCGGCTCGACGATCTCCCAGCCGTCGGGCTTGCCGTCGCCGTCGGCGTCCTGCTCGAAGCTACCGTTGGTGAGCACATTGGCGCCGGGGGCCTCGCGCGGCTCCTCGTGGTGGAACAGGCGCAGGGGGCCCTGCGGCCGGCCCAGGTCGGTGTCGGCCGCGCCGACCCACTGCCGCTCCGACTTGGTGTACGGGTGCTGCCCGCGGCCGAAGTACGTGTAGTCGCCAGCCGCCAGATAGTACGCCGCGAGACCGAACAACTGGTCGCGCTCCGGGCTGACGGGCACCTTGACGCCGAACTCCCCGAACTCCGGGTCGTAGATGCCGTTGACCTGGCACATCTGGACCTTGCCCCGCCGGTCCAGGCTGGTGACGGTCTCCAGCCGCTGGAGCAACTGCGACTCGCTGAGACTGATGTTCAGCCAGTTCTCCCATTCCACGCCGTCAATCACGAAGGGCGTAGCCGACCAGCCGTTGGCGGTGACGAGCGCATCGGGGTGCGCGATCTTGATGCGCGCCAGGATCATCTGCATGGCCCGCAGCCACGCGCCATCGGCCTGCGCCGCCAGCGAGAACTCCACCAGCGGGCTGCCGCGCCCGGCGGGCACCGTCGCGGGCGTCGTATCAATGAAGAGGCCACTCGACTTCTCCAGGAACGCACTGACATAGCGGGTGGCGATGAACTCCTGGTAGTCGGGGTCCGCCACATTCACTACGAAGTCATCCGCGGGCGGCCCCCAGTAGTAGATGGGGATGCGGGCCTGGCGCAGCTCGCGGGCGCTGGCCTGCGGGTTGGCCCGTTGGGCGAACTCGGCGTCGTCCACGCGGCCGTCGCCGTTGCGGTCGTTGGCCGGGTCCCAGCCGGGGACCATCCGCTCCTCGATGGGCCGGTCGGCTCGCTCCGCCCCGACGTGCAACTTGCACGGTGTGTCCTGGGCGTAGTGGGCGAACATGCGCTCGGGGATGCCGGCCCGGGTGAGGCCCTTCTCGACGCAGAACTGCTCGAGGTCCTTCGCCTTCTGGGAGGGGACGACGAGGGTGGCGACGAGGCAGTAGCTGACCGTGATGATGTTCGGGTCGCGCTCGCGCGCCGCCGCCAGAAACGTCAGGTCATAGCGCTGTGCCACGACCTCGAGGTCGCTGCCAAAGTTGAGGAAGGCGCGCAGGTGGGGACGCTTGCGGGGGAGGACGCGCGGCTTGAGAGCAAACCGTTGCGGGACGCAGAAGGAACTGGCGTCCTGTCCCTCCCAGGTCTGCACGGCCCACCAGAGCGTCTGCCCCGGCGGCAGCGGCGTCCCCGCGTATTCGGCAATGGGCAGCGCCGTCGCGACCCGTCCCGTATCCCACAGGTCCCCGCGGCCCTGCCGGATGAGGCCCTCGGTCGTGGCGACGATGACGCGATAGGCCGTCTGCCCCGGGGCCTGCCAGAAGAACTCCGGGCAGATGTCCGGCACGGCCATGTTGTCCGTGCGCCACTCGCACAACATGCCGGCGGGCGGGGCGGACCAGGCGGGGCTACAGGCGCACACGCAGAGCAGCAGAGCCATCGGGTATCTCACCGTGAGGTCCTCCGGGACTCAGATGTCGTTGTGTTCCAGCACCCTCTCCCGCACCGCCGCGAAGTCGCTCTCACCCTCGCGCGCGATCTGCTGGACGGCCGCCAGGCGCTGCTCGTACTCGGCCTCTCCGACGCCCAGCAGCGGCAGCAGGCACGACGGCCCCTGCCGCACGATCGTGCCCTGCCCGTTGAGGGCGAAGGCCAGCCGATGGCCCTCCTCCGTCGCCTCGTACAGCAACGCCACGCGGCGCTGCCGGCCGGGCAGGAGGTGGATGAACAGGATCAGGCCGACACCGTTGAGCGTCTCCGGCGTCACCTGCAGCGGCGGCGCGCACAGGATGTCCTGCAGCTCCTCCAGCGTATCGGCATGGAGGCACGAGGCCACGCGGTCGCCGGCGCTCCGCAGGGCCAGGAAGTCCGGCACGTCGCTCCCCCAGATGTAGCCGTACCAGTGGCCCGCGCCGATCTCGTGGGCCAGGTGACACCGGGGCGCGCCCTGGATCCCGACCGTCCCCGGCTGCCAGGTGACGATGCGCTCGGCGCACGGCAGGAGCATGAGCAGGTTGGCCAGCACGGTGCTCTTGCCCGCCCCGCCGGGGCGGGCGGCCGTCAGGAAGGACGCGCCATGGGCGATGGCCGTCCAGCAGTGGGCGACCATCTCCGCCGACATCGTGCCGGCGGAGATCAGGTCCACGAAGCTGAGGGTGCGTCCGCCCCGCTGGTTGAGACTCTCGATCTCGCGCAGGTTGTGTTGCTGTAGTGCGTACATGGCAGTTCCGGTAGTCGCGCCACTCATGGCGCGGAACGTGTGGTGGGCGCGATGAGCCGCGCCGCTACTTGAGCAGAGACCAGGCCAGGACTCCGGCGGCCATCACGAGGACGGCATAGACCGACAGGCGGAAGGCATGCTCGTTCATCCGGTAGTGTGTGTGCGTCCCGATCCACATGCCCACGAGCGTGGCAGGCAGACACAGGAGATTGAGCCACAGTTGCGTCTGGTCGAGGCGGCCCGTGGCGAGGAAGACCCCCACGAGGATGGTGTCGAGAACCAGCCAGACCATGGACAGCGTGGCGCGGAAGACGCTCTTGTCGCGCATGGCGCGGTCGGCATAGACGACAATGGGCGGGCCACCGGTGCCGAAGGCCCCGTTCATGATGCCGCCCACGGGGACCAGGAAGGTGAACCAGCGGGCCGGGCGGCGCGCCGCGGTCGGCGCGTCCGGGGCGTCCGCGCCCACGCGCTGTGCGTCCGGGACCTCCGCGGTCGCGCGGCGGCTTTCCCGCACCAGCCCCTCGGCGCCGACGCTGCCCATGAAGGCCACCAGGGTCCAGCGCAGGGCGTGCTCGGGCAGCGTGCCCGCCAGCCACAGCCCCACCGGCTGCCCCGCCGCCCCCAACAGCAGTATCTTCCCGCACTCGCGCCAGTCGATGTGACGGTGCGACTCCCACACCATCAGCGCCGCCAGCACCCACGCCTGCACCACCAGCAGCGGCACCGCGCGGTGCAGGCCCAGCAGCAGGATCACGAAGGGCAGAGCGAGGACATTGGAGCCGAACCCCGTCACACCTTGTTGGAAGTTGCCAAGCAGGACGATGAGGCCGACGATGACGTAGCGGGTGACTTCAGACATGGGCACAGGCGACTTCGTCGCTGCCCGGCGCCTGACCTGCAGGAGGGCTGCGCTGACAGGACGCGAACATACCCAGCACAGCGATAACGCGCGAGGTGGTCAGCATGGAGGAACTCCGAGTCTGTGTCATCGGCTGCGGGCAGCTCGGGCAGGTCCACGCCCGCAACTGGCCGCACGTCCCGAGCGCTCGCGTCGTGGCGGTGGCCGACCCGTGGGAGGAGCGCGCCCGCGCCCTGGGCGAGGAGTTGGGCTGCCCCTGGTTCGCCAGCGCTGAGGAGGCGCTGGGCGTCGACGGCGTCAACGCCGCCTCCGTGGCCGTACCATCGGCGGTCCATCGCCAGTGCACCGTGGCGGCCCTGGAAGCCGGCTGCCATGTGATCTGCGAGAAGCCCATCGCGCTGTCGCTGGACGACGGGCGGGCGATGATCCGCCTGGCGCAGCAGCGGGGCCTGACCCTCGCCTTCGGCTTCTGCAAGCGCTTCATGGGGCAGGTGCAGACCGTGCGGGACCTGGTGCAGGGCGGCCAGCTGGGCCGGCCGGTGATGTACCGCCATGTCAGCGCCTGGGAAATCCGGCCCAAGCCGTGGATCATGGACCGGAACCTCGGCGGGGGCCCAATCTTCGACATCAGTTGCCACTACACCGACCAGTGGCGGGTCATCTTCGGCAGCGACCCCGTGCGCGTGAAGGCCTCCGGCCTGACGATCATGCAGGACTCGCCGGACAAGCCGGACATTGACCCGCAGGTGGACAGCTTCGCGATGACCGTCGAGTATGCGTCCGGCGACATCGGCGTGCTCTCGATGACCTGGGGCCTGCCCAAGGGCGTGACGGGCCAGACGCTGGAGGATTGCCTGGGGCCGCTCGGGCTGCTGAAGATCGAGAACGCGAAGGTCGAGCGGCTGGGCGCGGGCGGGGAGAAGGAAGCCTTCGAGAACCTGAATACGGACATGCACCCGGGGCAACTGAACGCCTTCGCTGCCGCGATCCGCGAGGGCCGGCCCGTGGCCGCCTCGGGCGAGGACGGCCTGTGGGCCCTGCAGACCTCGCTGGCAGCGCTGCGATCCATCGAGACCGGTGAGGCGGTGGCCGTGGCCGAACCGTGGGAGGACCCGGCCTAGACTCTACCTGCCGACACACACCGCCACGTTACCGAACTCGGCCTTGGCCCACATCCACAGCCCGGAGAAGCGCGGGCGCAGAGGCAGGATTCTGGCACGGTAGTGGGCAATGATGGTGAAGAGGGCGACCAGAATCCCAGGAGGGCGGAACGATGCGCACGTTCGTGAAGACGCTTCTGGCGGTGGCGGCGGTGCTCCTGATCGTGTTGTGGCTTGCAGGCTGCGGCGGCTCGTCGGGGCGGGGTCGCAATCCAGTGCTCTCCGGGGTGGTCAATGTCACTCAGTTCGTGGTCGAGGCGGGTGAGACAGTGGCGTGGCGCGGAGACGTCACGATCAACTGCGAGACCGCGTCCATCGCCGGGCAACTGGCAGCCCAGGATGCCAGCGGGTCCGGAGCGGCTGGTGGCAGCCTCAACATCAACGCCCAGAATGACATCGTCGTGACCGGTCGCCTCGTGGCCGCAGACGGGATCGCAGGCAGCAGTGCCGGCGACGGTGGCGCCGGTGGCGCCGGCGGCAGTATCACGCTGGCCTCGGCGGCCGGGGGCATCACTCTCGGGGCGGCGGCCGCCGCCGCGGGGCGCGGGGCGCGGCTGGCGCAGGCCGGAGGCTGCACCATCTCGTCAGGCAACGGCGCGGCCGGCGGCAACGGGCGTCTCGGCGGCGCGGGCGGGAACGGCGGCTCCCTGACCTTCCACTGCCCGGAGGGCACGCTGGCTATCCATGAGAGCCCGGGACTGCTGCAACTGGGTGACGGTGGAGCCGGCGGGCAGGGCTCCTTCCCGATCAGCGAAGGCGGCGCACCTGGCGTTCCCGAACAGATGCCCAACAGCGGCGGTGCCGGCGGCACGCTCACCGGGGAGATCGGGGCCTTCAGCGGCCCCACGCCACAGCCCACCGGCGTGGTCTACGAGGGACGCCCCCTGCAGACGGTGGTCATGGACGACGATACCATCGTCGGCGGCAAGGGGGGCAATGCCGGCGACGTCGAAGGCAGCGCTCCGGTCACCACAGCGCTCGGATTGTTGCGATCGGGACTCCAACACATTGCGGAGGCCGACACCGCTCAGACGCTGCCGCCGGCGCGGTTTGAGGGGGCTCGCGGCGGCGATGGCCGCCAGTACGGCGGCGATGGCGGCAACGTGACACTGCCCAGCGGCTTTGGGATGCCTGCCGGAAGCGGCCGAGAGGGCTTCAATGTGATCGTGGACGGGGGGGGCGGTGGACACGCGCTGGAGCGTTGCGCCCTGGTGCGCGGAGCAGAGGCACTCGGGCTGGTGGCGCTACTTCCATCGCGGGGCGGCCGCGGCGGCAACGCGCGCGCCATCGGGGTGAACGGTGGCTCCGGCGGGCCCGGCCAGGCAGGAGGCAAGGGGGGCGACGCCACCGCAGAAGGGGGCGAGGGAGGCAGCGCGTTCGCCTGGGTAGAGGGTAACACTATTGCCGGGGAAGGAGGGAACGCCTACGCCGCCGGCGGCATGGGGGGCGCTGGCGGGGCCAACTGCACTCCCCCCGGCCAGGGCGGCGCGGGGGGCGACGGTGGGGCAGCGCTGGCCAAGGGCGGCAATACCGGCCTGGCCAACCAGTTGGCGAAGGGTGGCAACGCGGCCGCTCTCGGCGGCAACGGTGGTAGGGGCGGCGATGGCAGCCCTCCCGGCGGGGGGGGTAAGGGCGGGAACGCATGGGCCTTCAAGGGTGGGGGCAGCCCGCAGGGAACGGAGAGTGCCAGGGATGGCGTTGCCGGCGAGGCCGGCAGCCCGTGTGGCCCTACCACCCCGGCCTACGGCACCACGACGGCCAGTTCCACCCCCAGCCAGGGCATCGTGATCGAGACGGCGTTTGTGCAAGGCACCGCGCCCCGGTCGCTCGCACCGCGCCTGGGCGGCCCCACCAACCCCATCCGGGCCTATCCAGGCCAGTCCATGGTCACCAGCGCCAACGGGCGTGACCTGTGGGTGGCAAACGAGAACTCCGGCATCCGTCTCTACCGCAGTTTCGTCACCGGCGGCGACCGCGCCCCGGATCTCACCCTGACACATACGGGCGCGGTCGGCGACACCTTCTGCCCGACTGCCCTGTGGCTGGACACCAGCCGCGACATCCTCTATGCCGCCTACCGCCTGACCCGGACGCAGCCGAACACCAACCGTATCCTGGCATGGCAGGGCGCCTCGGCGATCGTCGCCAACCGCCCCCCCGATCGGCAGATCGTCGTCTCCGATGCCACGGAGGTGACCGCTCTGGCCGGAGACCCGGGGGCGGGCGACCGCTGCTTCACCATGCAGTTCAGCGGCACGAAGGGCTTCCATATCGGCGTACTGGACAGCTTCAGTGTGCGGCAGGGCGTAGCGGCCGCCTCACGGACCATCACCGGCGTAGCCTGGGGCAGCTACGGTCTGGCCTATGACTACCAGCGGGACATCCTGTATGTCCAGCGGGAGGACTTGACCAACGGCAACCATGCCGTAGCCATCGTTCCCCAGGCGGCAACCGCCGAGGGCAACGCCGCGTTCCTCACTCTCCGCGGCGACGCGACCGGGCTACAGGCGCCGGCCGGCGACCGCGGCCGCAACGACCCGATCAGCCTGTGCGTGTTCCCCGACGCCAACCTGCTCTTCGTGGCCGCGTTCCAGGGGGAGATGCTGGCCTTCGCCAACGCCAGCGCCCTGACCGGCAACGTGGCGCCCACCAGCCGCCGGACGATGATGGACGAGATGACTGCGGCGGGAGGCTGGCGCTCACAATAGGGCTGGCCCACGCCCCACACGTGGTCCCTGCCCCGGAAGGACGCGGGCCCCGGCTTCTCCCGGACGAGGTTCCGTGCTATGATGCACGCTCGCCCATGCCACTGCTTACTGTAGACAACCTCACCAAGTACTACGGCACCGAGCTGATCCTCGACCACGTCGCGTTTGCCATTGACCACCGCGAGCGCCTGGGGTTCATCGGGGCCAACGGGACCGGCAAGACGACCCTGTGCCGCATCCTGCTTGGGCGCGAGCCGTACGAGGACGACGCCGAGATCCACATCGCGCGCGGGGCCACCATCGGCTATCTGTCGCAGGAAGTGGACCAGGACCTGTCGCTGACGCCGTGGGACATGGTCATGTCGGTACACCAGAGACTGCGTCGCCAGGAGCGCGAGATCGCCGTCCTGACCGAACGCATGGCCGAGGACGTGAGCGAGGAGGTCATGCAGGGGTTGCTCCAGCAGCATGCGACGCTCCTGGAGCAGTTCGCGGCGGGGGGCGGGCACGAGTACGAGCGCGAGGCGGCCCGCGTGCTGACCCGCGTCGGCGTGCCCGCGGCCGACTTCCATCGGCCCCTCAGCAGCTTCAGCGGCGGCGAGCAACGCCGCGCGGCTCTGGCCCGGCTGCTGCTGCAGCAGCCCGACCTGCTGCTACTGGACGAGCCCACCAATCACCTCGACGTCGCCGGCATCGAGTGGCTCGAGCAGTACCTGAAGTCCTACGCCGGGGCCGTCATCGCCATCTCCCACGACCGGCGCTTCCTGGACAACATCGCCCAGCGCATTCTGGAATTGGAGGCGTGCGACCTCGCCGAGTACCGGGGCGGCTACTCCGACTACGTCAAGCAGAAGGAGGAGCGCCTGCTGGTCTACGAGCGCACGTACGAGCGCCAGCAGCAGGAACTCAAGAAGCAGATGTCGTTCATCCGCTGGGCCCTGGGCACGCAGCAGGAGAAGCGCGTCCGGGCCGCCAAGAGCCGGATGAAGCTCATCGCCAAGACCGAGTACCTCGACCCGCCCGTGGGGCAGCGCCGCAAGATGAACCTGCGCTTCCACCCGCGCATCCGCGGCGGCCAGGAGATCCTGCACCTGCAGGGCGTAGGCAAGCGCTTCGGTGACCGGCAGCTCTTCGCCGGGCTGGACCTGTTCGTCCGCCGGCAGGAGCGGGTCGGCATCGTCGGCCCCAACGGCTCGGGCAAGACGACGCTGCTGCGCATGGCCCTGGGCCTGGAAGAGCCCAGCGAGGGCACCGCGCGTCTGGGCACGAGTGTCGAAGTCGGCTACTACCGCCAGGAGCAGTTCGACTTCACCTCCCGCAACACCGTGATGGAGGAGTTCGCCACGGTCATGCCCGACGCGGAGCCCGGCGAGCTGCGTAGCCTCCTGGCCCGCTTCCTGTTCGTCGAGGATGACGTGAGCAAGCGCGTGGACGATCTGTCTGGCGGCGAGAAGAGCCGTCTGGCGCTGGCCAAGCTCGTCATGACGCGCCCCACGTTGCTGGTGCTCGACGAGCCGACCAACCATCTGGACATCGACTCGTGCAATGCGCTCGAGAACGCCCTGCGCGAATATGCCGGCACGATCGTCGTCGTCAGCCACGACCGCTACTTCCTCGACAGCGTGGTGAACCGCCTGGTGGTGTTCCACGACGGGGGGGTGACGGTACACGAGGGCAACTACGGGTCGTACGCGGCCAGGATGCGGGCCCTGCGCGAGGAGGAGGAACGGCTGGCGCGCGAACAGGCGGAAGCCGAGAAGCGCGAGCGGCTGCTGCAGGAGAAGCTGGCCCGGCAGGCCAAGCGCGCGCGCCTGCGCGCCGCCAATGGCCAGGCCCTGCCCACTGCCGAGGAGCTGGAGGAGCGCATCCACGCGCTCGAGGGGCAGTTGGCCCTGGTCGAGAAGATCCTGGCCGACCCCGAGACCTACCAGACGCCGCAGAGGGTTGCCGCCCTCAACGCCGAACATGAGAAGCTGTCGGCGCAGCTGGCGCAGACATACGAGCAGTGGGAGCAGGTGGAGGGGCTGTAGGGGGGAGCGCGGCTCTCCAGGGAGGCATCCTATGTGGTTCCACGCGACGATCCTGACCCTCGCTCTGGCGGTCGCGATGGCGGCGGCGGCCCCCCAGACCATCATTGACACGGACTTCGGCAACTGCACCGTCCCCGTCAATGACGTCAGCCCCGACGGCGCCAAGAAGCTGACCGGGAGCCTCCCCGAGGGCTGGACGGAGAACTCCGGCTGGAACAAGGAGATCGTCGTTACCTACCAGCCCACCGAGGAGAACGGTCGGCGCTTCCTGCGTGTCACCAAGACCAGCGGCGGCAACGACCAACTGGCGTTCCACCTCGGCGACATCCCCCAGGAGACCTTCTACCGGGTCGAGCTGACTGCCCGCAGCCCCGTGAAGGCGGGCGTGATGGTCGGCCTCCGCGATGCCGGGGCGCCATACAGCTTCCACTGGTCCGTCCAGCCCGCCCTGACCACGCAGTGGCAGGACTTCACCTACGAGTTCCGCCTGGACCGCAAGTCTCAGCGTGTCGGCATCTGGATCAACCTCGGCGACAACGCCAGCTATGACCTCGCCCACTTCAAGCTGATCGCCAAGACCCGCGAGGACATCATCGCGGAGCTGCAGGAGCGGTACCCCGAGAGCGGCCCCAATAACCTCGTGCGCGTCTCGGCCTTCCCATTGGGTCTGCCCACCGGCTGGTCGCTGGACCGCGACTGCTCGGACGGCGACCAGGTGGTGGTCGCCGCCGATCCGCAGGCGCAGAGCCCCGCCGGGGGCTCCGCACTGTCCGTCAAGAGCGCCGACAAGTGGCGCCTGTGGACCGCCCCCGTCTTCATCGGCCGCAGCTTCGAGCCGCACACTGCCAGCCTGTACGCGCGTGGCTCGGGCAAGCTGCGCCTGACGGCCTTCGGCGACGCGCGGCAGCTCGCCTCGCGCGAGCAGGACCTGACGCCCGACGGCTGGCAGCGCGTCACGCTGACCTTCAGCCCCCTGCTGCTGGGGCGGCTGCACCAGATCACGGTTGACGGCGCCGGCGAGGCCTGGCTGGACGGCTTCCAGATCGAGCGCGGTAGCGCCGCGACCGACTACGCGCCCCAGCAGGCCTGCCAGGTCGTGCTGGCGGTGCCCGAGTCGGCCGCCTCGGCCGCGCGCATTCAGTTCAGCGACGAGCCCGCCGTGATTCGCTACGCCGTCACCGGCGCGCCGGCCGGGAGCGTCCTGAAGCTCACACAGCACGACCTGTACGGCGGCACAGTGGCGCTGCCGGACGTGAACAGCCCCGCGGGTCAGGGCACGGTGCAGCTCGCGCCCCCCGCCGCGCACCCCCTCGGCAGCTTCCGCGTGGAGGCCACCGTGACGAACGCGCAGGGCCAGGCGCTCAGCCCGACTGACGAGGTCGTCGTGCAGCGCATGCGCCGCCCGCACTACTGGAACAAGTCGGCCCCGAACTCCGCCTTCGGCATCCACACCAACTCCACCACCCGCCACATTCTCCTGGCCAAGGCTGTCGGGGCGAACTGGACGCGGCTGCACGACGCGGGCACGCAGTATATCGGCTGGGCGCACCTGGAGCCCGAGCCGGGGACGTGGGCCTTCCGCGACGCCGAGCTGCAGCGCTTCGGCAAGTACGGGCTCAAGATCCTGGGCCTGCTGTCCACCTCGCCGTTGTGGGCCAACTATGGCGACAAGCCACGCAACGGCTACTTCGATCGCTACATCGAGCCGAAGGACTTCAGCCAGTTCGCGAACTACGTCAAGGTGGTGACCGCGCGGTACAAGGGGCTCATTGACACCTACGACGTGTGGAACGAGCCGTGGGGCACGAGCTTCTGGTCCATGGGCTGGGATGAGGAGAAGAAGGAGTGGAAACGCAGCCCGACGGCCTCGGAGGACTACACGAAGCTCCAGCAGGCGGCCTTCGCGGCGGCCAAGGCCGTGGACCCGAAGCTGACGATCCTGGGCTTCAACACCTACGGCTCCCAGGGCGGGCGCGACTGGACCGCCGACCTGCTCAAGTTCGGCGCCTTGCCCGCATGCGATGTCGTGTGCTACCACCACTACTCCAGCGCCTACAACGGCATGCCCGGCGATGATGTGAGCGTGGCCCTCGATCTGGCCGTCGAGCCCCTCATCAAGCAGCAGCAGCGCGTGGGCAAGCCGCTGTGGATGACCGAGGGCAACCCCGTCAGCACCTCGCTGAACAATGGCTTCTACCGGCAGACGGTGTGCGGGCAGGAGACCGATGACAACTGGGACATCGCCAACCGCCTGGGACGCTACATGGTGAGCATGCTGTCCCGGGGCGTGACGCGCTTCTTCCTGTACACGATGCACGGCCACGGCCCCTTCACCGCACAGGCCGCCAACTGGCGCGTGTTGGTGGAAGACGACGGCTTCCCGCACCCGTGCGCGGCGGCGCACTCGCACCTGGCATGGCTACTGGAGGACACGCAGTACGTCAAGCTCGTGGAGCCCGCGTCGGGCGTCTACGCCTACCTGTTCGCCGGCAATGGACGTGCGGTGGCCGTGCTATCGAGCAAGCCCGGCCACGCGGCCTATGCCGTGCCGAAGGCGGACGGAGTGATGGCTACGGACCTGTTCGGCAACGCCGTGAAGGCGGGGGAGAGGCTGGGGGACAACCTGGTGTATCTGAGCGCGGACAAGATGAGCCGGCTGGAGGGGGCCCTGCGGTAGTCGGGCGCCCCACGACCGATGGGCGCCCATGGCCTCCTCCGGCCTCGGCAGTACCGCCCCTCCGGGGCTCTTGGCGGAGGGGGAGGATGAGGGGGCGCGATGCGACGGGGGCTTCCGCCCCCCGCCTAGCATGAGGCGCGCCTCCGGCGCTGACGGCAACGGCCCCCGCCCACGGTCATTGGCCCATGCCCGGTGCCGTTGCCATCGCCAAATGTCCGAATGTCGTCGCCATCGGCTCGTGCCCCGATGCCGTTGCATTGCCATCTACCGGCGCCCGGATGCCGTTGCCGTTGAGGCCCGGAGGGCCGACTCAATCTAGGCGGGGGCGGAAGCCCCCGTCCCACTCCGCCCTCCCCCCTCCTGGTGGGGTCTTGAAGGCATCCATTGGACAACCGAGTGAGGAACCATCCCATGACCACCCGCGAACGCTTCGTCAATGTCCTGACCGGCAAGCCGGTCGACCGCGTGCCCTTCATGAAGGTCTTCGGCGGCGACAACGCCATCTTGCCGCACTGGGAGCAGGAGCATCCCGGCCTCGGCCAGTGCATTGATGAGTTGCTGCAGTTTGAGGGCGGCTATCGGGGCTGGCGCACCACGCCGGTGAACATGGACCCCTCGCAACTCCTGCCGGTCGAGGTGTTGGAGGACACGCTGGACAAGCAGATCCGCCGTCGGGGCGACGGTACCGTCGAGATGGTGTACAAGACCGGCGACTACCGCCGGCATGATGTCGGCTGGCCCATCAAGACGCTGGCCGACTGGCGCGAGTACAAAGCCCGCCACATGCAGCCCGACGACCCCTCGCGCTTCCCGACCAACTGGGACGAACTCGTCAAGCAGTACCAGCAGCGCGACTACCCGCTGCAGCTCACCCACCGGGGCGTCTACGGCTTCCCGCGCAACCGCATGGGCGACGAGGCCATGGCCTATGCCTTCTACGACGACCCCGAGCTGATGCACACCATCATGGACGACTACACGGACTTCGCCCTCGCCGTCTATGAGAAGATGGTGGCCGAGGTGGACTTCGACCTCATCGAGTGCTGGGAGGACATGGCCTACCGCAGCGGCTCGCTGATCTCGCCGGCGACCTTCCGCGAGTTCATGACTCCCAACTACCGCAAGCTGCGGCAGTTCGCCGACGCCCACAACATCCCGATCATCCTCGTGGACAGTGACGGGTACATCGAGGACCTGTCGGAGGTCATGTTCGAAGCCGGCGTCAACGCGATGTACCCGTACGAGGTGCAATCGGGCAATGACGTGGCGCGGGTGCGCGAGCGCTTCCCGGGGATGGGCTGCGTCGGGGGGCTGAACAAGGAGGCCATGGCGTGGGGACAGGAGGCGATAGACGCCGAGATCGCGCGCGCCCGGCGCCTCATCGAGCTGGGGCACTTCATCCCCGGCCCGGATCACTTCGTCCTGTCGAATGTCGCCTTCGCCAGCTACCGGTACTTCATGGAGCAGCTACGCGAGGTGTGCCTCACGACGACGCCCGGGCACGACTGAGCGCCGCGGCGTGCCTCATCGCGCCCTCGTGATCTCCGCCAACACCGCTGCCGCCTGCACGGCCGGGCCGTCGCCGATCTGCGACTGCATGTCGAGCCGTCCCCCACGCGCCCGGCACGCGCTCGCAGTCCACGCGGCCAGCTTCCCCCACGCCTCCGTCCTCAGCGGGCAGGCCATCTGATCCACGGGCTGGAGCCACGCCACGGGCCGCGGCGCGGCCAGCGCCGACAGCTCGACCACGTCGAAGTCACGCGGGGCCTCGGGAATCCAGAAGTAGCCCCGCAGCTCGTAGTAGGGGTTCTCGATGAGGGTGCGATACGACGCGAGCGTGCCGAGTGTGACGGCGCGCCCAATCTGCGGCTCGCCCGCCGCCGCCAGTAGCGCCCACAGGCCCCCCTCGCCCTCGCCCAACGCGGTGAGTTCCGTCGAGCCCAGGTCGCCGCGCGCGTGCAGATACCGGGCGGCGGCGGCCACGTCCTCGGCCCGCATGGCTGCCATCGTCCGGCGCAGGGCCGCCCACGCCGTGATGGCGAGGCTGTCGCGGGCCCAGTTGTCCGCGTCATAGCCATTGGCGGTTGCCGCAAAGCGCCCGTCGCGCGGGTCGGTCTCTCCCACACCGCGCACGTCCAGGGACAGCACCGTCGCGCCGGCACGGCACAGCTCCAGCGGCAGTGAAGGTTGGTCCGCGCGTGTGGGCTTGCCGCGGTCCGACACGTGCAGCACGAGCGGCCCGCCCGGCTGCGCCGGGCGCAACAGCGCCGCCGGACAACGAACGCCCTCCTCCGTGCTCAGGACCAGCATCTCCGCCGTGAAGCCCTCGCCGTCAAACGTGCCCGCCGGCTGAGCCGCCGGCACCGCCCCGTCGGGAAGCAACCTGGCCCCCGCCCGTTGCGCGACCGCCTGCCGCAGGGCCGTCACCTGCGCCTCGGCCTCGGCCGCCGAGGTCGGTTGCTTCCGCGTTGGCAGCATGGCGTGCAGGCGCGCCGTGTTGAGGCTGACGCCGCTCTCGCCCCCCAGCGACTTGAGGGTGAAGCCGCTGTCGGTACACCACAGCTCCTGGGCGGTCAGCACGTGCAGCGGGGGCTCGTCGGCGCCGGCCTCGGGCTTGCCGAACCAGCGGTTGAACCACGCGTAGGCCGCGACGCGCTTGGGTCTCTCCATGTTGTGCACGCCGTCCACCCAGGCCAGGTCGCAGCGGTCCTCGGCCACGCCGAGGCCGCGATAGAAGCGTCGCATGTCCTTCATGCGGCTCTCGTGGCCGACCTCGCCGGAGTCCTTGCCGACGATGAAGCGGCACGGGCGCGGCGCGATGAGGCACAGCAGGTCCGGGTCGCGGTAGCCGCCGACGAGGTAGGTGTTCTCCTGCGAGCCGCCCGGATGTCCGGCCGCGCAGACCTGGATGCGCTCATCCACAGCCGTGATGAGCAGCGCCATCTGCCCGCCGCCGGAGTTGCCCGTCGCCCCCAGGCGCTGCGGGTCTACCTCGGGCCGCGAGGCCAGGTAGTCCACCGCGCGGATGGCGTCCCAGGTGCGGTGTCCCGACAGCGTCTGCCCGACCAGATACGCCGGGCGGCCGAACTGGTGGTGCTGGGCCACGGTGAGTGGCACGAGGTGCGCCAGCGTCTCCGGGTCGAAGTACTCCGAGCGCTCCCCCTGGCCATGCGGGTCCATGGCCAGCACCGCGTAGCCCTTCAGCACCAGCCCCAGCGCCGTCTCGTGGTACAGGTGGTAGCCCTTGCCCTCGGCGGCGTGCCCGCAGAACAGGGCGATCCCCGGCACAGGCCGGAGGCACGGGACGGGGCGGTAGAAGTTGGCGGTGACGTAGTAGCGCGGGCGGCTCTGGAAGATGACCTTCTCGATCGCGTAGCCCTCGGCGTGGATCGTTCCCACGGTCTTGGGGTTGAGCGGGGTCTTCTCCGGGAACGGGCCGAAGAAGTCGGCCAGACGGGCGCGAATGCCGTCCTGGTAGGCGCGCCATTGCGCCGGGGTCTGCAGGGCCGCCAGGCGCTCCTCACGCCGGGCGTTGGCGGCAGCGACGCCACGGTACACGAACGCCGACAGCATCGCGCGGGCAGCGCTGCGCTCGGGCGGGAGCTGCCAGACGCGCAGGCTCGGCGGCGGAGGCAGCTGCTCGGCGGGCAGAAGCGTCCCCCGGAAGCCGCCCGCCGGCCGGAAGCTCACCGACACAATGCGGCAGTACTCGCCCGCGTCGGCCTTGCCGCGCAGCACCAGCCGCGAGTTGCGCTGGATGTCCAGGGCCGGGAGCGTCCACGGGCGCACGGTGTCCTTGTCGGTCGCCGGCGTGGTGTCGAAGGCCCTCTGCCCGACCGATTGGCCGTTGAGGAGGACTTCGAGCGTGGCGGCGCCGTCGGGCTCGTCGAGATACTCCACGGTCACGGTGTAGCGGGCCGAGGGCAGCGTGACATACAGCAGCGCCTCGCCGGCGGCCGCGCCGCCGCCGGTCGGGATCTGCAGCATGCTGCGACCGTCGCGGCTGACCACCTCGTAGCCCTGGAGACGCCAGAAGTCCTCCGGGCCGAAGACGATGGGCGGGGCCGCAATCGCTGGCGCCTCCCCGGTCGCCTCGCCCGTCAGCACCACATCATCGAAGGCCGCCGTGCCCACGCCCTTCACCTCCAGGTATGGCATCACGTATGCGGCCCCGGCAGGCACCGTGGCCTGGACCTGCAGTTCGGTCCAGTCGGCCGTACCGGTGAGCGACTGCGAGGACGGCTGGGCCAGGACCTCACCCTTGGCGTCGAGGCTGTAGAGCAGCAGGTAGGCCCGGCCCTGCAGCTCGTGCGTCCGCACCCACGCCGACAGGCGCGCCGCCGTGCCGGGCTTGAGGCGCAGGTCCCCGCCGTGG